>DAISJE010000284.1:0-6480 GCA_036821665.1 Bryobacteraceae bacterium
GAACGCCGCAACCACCTTATCGCCCTTCAACCACCAGCAGCTAAAGCTGGACGAATGGACATCGCCGCGATATTCCGTACGCTCGGCACCGGCCGTATCACCCCAAAATTCATAGGACAGGTCGAATACATCGGAGAAGAAATACGGAATATTCTTGAAAGGCTCCGCCCGGCCGGCCAGACGTCGAGCAACGTACTGTCCCTGCTTGACAGCGTTATCCCAGTGCTCGACACGCCGTCGCTTTCCGAAGAGCAGATCGTCGTAGTTCGCAACGTCGCCCGCGGCGTAAATAGATGCAAAACCCGTCCTGAGATATTCGTTTACAACAATTCCGTTCTTGACTTCCAACCCCGCCGCTTCCGCAAGACCGGTGACCGGTGTCACACCAATTCCCGCTACAACCAAATCGGCATCCAGTTTCGATCCCGTGGACAGCGACACCGAACCGTCGCCTATCGCTTCAACCTTCGCGCCTGGCGCAAAATGGACGCCGCGCTCCGCATAATACGCCTGAAAGAACTGCGACATCTCCGGCGTGAAAAAATTCTTCCAGACGCGATCTTCAGGAAAGATCATCGTGGTATCGCGACCTTGCTGGGCGCTTTGCGATGCCACTTCCATCCCGATAAAGCCGCTGCCGATTACTGCGACTTTGCGCGCGCTGGCCAGCGCGCCGCGAAGCTTTACGGAATCGCTCAGCGATCGCAAATAAAGCACACGGTGGCGATCCGCGCCCGGCACGTCGAGCCGGCGGACCTGCGCGCCCGTCGCTACGATCAGCTTGCTGAACCGGTAGACCTCGCCTCCGCTATCCACCAGTTGATTGCCGGCAATGTCGATGCGATCGATCTTCGTGTTTAAATGAACACCGATCCCGTGCTCGCGATAAAAGCCTTCGGGGTTGATCAGAACGCTTTGCTGCGTATCTTTCCCAGCGAGAAAACTCTTTGAGAGTGGCGGTCGCTCGTAGGGGAGAGCGCCGTCGGCGGAAACAATCCCCAGCTCCCCCGATTTTAGGCTGCATTCCACAAATTCTTTCGCGGCATACCCGGCTACCATGCCGCCTCCCAAAAGAATGGTTTGATACTGGTGCATGTTCATGAGGATATATCGTGTCCACTTCGGATGCCAGGACAATGTGAAACGAACCACTTGAGAAAGCGATCGATGGAGTAAACCTAAGAGCGGATTACTGTTGTTCGCTCTGAATCGCGGACCGAAGGAGGACGGCGGCAGGAACGCGAAGGTGCTTGAAAGAGCGGCGCGAAGATCGTCCCAGATGATCTAATAAGTGGAGCAGGGTTTTTGCCGTCTCCCCTGCATATGGCGACTCCGGGAACGGTAAAATCGTTCAACCAGAACAGTCCGGGGAACCAACACTAAAGAATCGGATGGTCTTCCCGCCTGCTCTGCCCATACGTGAGCAATCTTCAATTCATAACAGCAATTCCTCAGGACATTCAACACGGCAGTGGCTGCTATGTGGGAACACAAACGTTGGTGAAAGCGATTCGCCAGTTTGGGATCGATGTCACGCTGGTTACACCCAACATCATTACGCCGAACTATACAGCCACAAGAGTATTGTTTAACGAGACGTTGCGCCGGCGACGATTCAATGCCTGCGCAACCGTAGGCATTGATGCCGATGGCTATACAGTGGCCGGCAGGCAGCATTCCGTTCCTCATGTCGCCTGTGTGAAAGGCGTTTTGGGCGACGCGGTTCGTTTCGAGAGGGGCGGCACGCGCGCCAGCCTCGCGTTTCATGCCTGGCTGGAAGCCAAGAACGCGCGACGTGCCGATCTCGTTATCACGGTGAGCCGCTATTGCGCCCGGCGTCTGGCTGATCTCTACGGTGTGGGCAATGCGGTAGTTGTTCCCGAGTTGATCGATTTGGATACCTGGCGAGAGTTGTTTCGCGCCAATGCCGTCGCACCTGATCCACGTAAATTTACGGTCTTATCGGTTTGCCGGTTTTACCCTCGCAAACGCCTGGACATGCTGCTCCGGGCTGCCGCTCTGCTGCGCGATCGCATTCCGGAGCTAGAGCTCCGTATCGTAGGAAACGGCCAGGAGTATAAAAAGCTCCAACGCCTCTGTCTTGAGCTTCGTCTGGATTCAACCGTGCAGTGGCTTGGCGATATCGGCAGAAGCGCGTTGGCCCGAGAATACACCCGCGCCGATGTGTTCTGTTTGCCGAGCGGGCAGGAAGGCTTCGGCATTGTATTTCTGGAGGCGATGGCGGCGCAAAAACCCATCGTAGCGGCGCGTGCCGCTGCGGTCCCCGAAGTCGTTCATCATGGAATTTTGGTCGAACCTGAAAATCCGGAGCCGCTCGCCGATGCCATATTTCGCCTCTACCGCGATCCGGATCTACGCTATCGGCTCGGCCTTGCCGGCTCCGCCGATGTGGAGCGATTTGAAATGCGCCGCGTTGCAAAACAATTTCTGACTGAAGTAGCAACGCTTGTACCGGCTTTGAACACGGCGCTTGCAATAGAAAGCCCCGCCACTTATCGTTGAACGGCGTCGGCCGCGAGTTGCATACGTGCAAGGCGCGGTTCGTGGATGCGCTCGATATTGCGGCAGAGGATCTGCTCCGCTTTTTGTTTATCGAGCCCTAGCTCATATAAGGCGGTCGCCTGCTGATCTAGCACGGCGGCATGCCAGCCGCGCGGGAAGAAGCTCGAATCAGTCCCGAAAAGCAGGCGCTCGTGCCCAAGAAGATCGATTGCGCGGCGGAATACCGAACGCACATCGAGCGATTCGTATAACATCCAGCGATTCGTGCTGGAGGTGTCCAGATATACATTCGGGCAGAGATCCGCGAGCATGAGCGCTTCGCGAAACAGTCCGGCTCCAAAATGTGGAACGACAAATCGAATACGAGGAAAGTGCGTGGCAATTGAATGGAGATCGAGCGGATTCGAAAAGCGCATATCGAAGTGACTCGGCAAACCCAATTTCTTGCGAACTCCAACGCTGAGCGCACCGCAGTGGACGAATACACTGAGCAGATGTTCGGAGGCGAGTTCCAGGATCTGACTCAGGCGCGGATCACCCATCGAGAACCCGTGCATCGCGGGAAAGAAACAGATGCAATGGAGATATGGATTCACCGCTGCCGCCTTGACACGCTCCAGCGCATCGGATTCAAGCGGATTTAGCATGAAGTATCCGAGAAAGCGCTCGGGAAAGGCTCGTACCGCCGCAGCAACACTTGCTTCGTCGCCGGGCACACTGGCTATTAAACAAGCACGGCGCAGCGCAAACCGATCCAGTTCGACTGTCCACCGCCGGCCCAATTCCAGAGCACTCGAACCTGGAATCTCCCAGTTCAGCAGCGGCCCAACCGCCTCAGGATCATTTAGGCTCTTTTGACGTGCCAGCGCACCATAGAAATGTCGGGAAAAGAAATGAACATGAGCGTCGCTGACGGGAAGATCGCCCCACGGGGTTTGCGCCATACTCGGTTCGATTGTAACGAGTGGTTTCGGCGAAGCTAAGGCAGGATTATTTTTGGATCGTGTGATCTCGCACTCCGGAGCCGAACATCGATTCCACAGGTATCAGCCCACGGAAGCCGAGTCTCCGGAGTGCGAGAAGGTTTATATCGCCCTTCTACGACCCACCAGGAGGCTGATCAAGAAGAGAACGATGAAGATGATGAAGCAGATTTTAGCGATTCCGGCCGAGGCTGCTGCTATACCGCCAAAGCCGAGAATAGCGGCAATAATCGCAATGACCAAAAATACCCAGGCGTACCAGAGCATGCAGTTTCTATCCTCCGCCATATGCGCAAGCAAGTCCGGTGCCAAGCTGCGGGATCCGCAGTCCCATATAGAACAAAGCAATAAGAGTCCAACTCCCAACAGCTTGCATGGAAGCCCCAAAGTTTACTTTTGTGACCGGCAGCGTAACGAGACAGGTAAAAATTGCGAACATTGAACTTATGGCATTTGTATTCACGACTTCGTACCTCGAAGATTCCACAGCGGTGCTTCATCAATATAAGAAACTAGCCGAGGCCGCTATGGCGCAAGTTACTGACGACCAATTGCACGAAGCGCTCGATCCCGAGATGAATTCTATTGCGTTGATTGTTAAACACTTGGCGGGCAACATGCGTTCACGTTGGACCGATTTTCTCAACAGCGATGGAGAAAAACCCGATCGTAACCGGGATAGCGAATTTGTAGAGGCTCCGGCAACCAGAGAGGAATTGATGAAACTTTGGGAAGACGGATGGGCGCGCGTTTTTGACGCATTGACGCCGCTGGCCGACGCCGATCTAACTCGCACCGTAACAATCAGAGGAGAGGCGCACTCGGTAATGCAAGCTATTAATCGCCAGCTTGCGCACTACGCCTCCCATTGCGGGCAGATCGTTTTTCTGGCCAAGCATCTCCAGCACGAGCACTGGAAATCGCTCAGTATCCCGCGTAACAAATCCAGCGAATTCACGCCGGCCGGTCGAAACTGAGCCGCGCGCGTAAGCAACCGGTCCGAAAAAAACGGGGACACTCCGGGCTAGCATTCGAATTGCGGCAGTGTCCGATCAGCAGGCGTGTCCCCGATTTTTTCGCTGTAAGCAAACGCTTTCGCAATGCTAATTCAAGCCGCCGGCGTCTTGCGTGTCGAGGCCGTTTTCACCGCTGCTTTCGCCGGCCGCTTCCGGAATGATTCTCGCCGGTCCTTCTGAATCTGCTTCATGCTTTTAGGATCCTCGTGCCAGACGTTCCAGAGCTTCTCCATTCTGCGGATAAACTCACCCGGCTTTTCTTCATAGAGCCGCTGACCCAAAGCGAGTGAATTACTCCGGAGTTCTTTCTCATACCGCTCGGCAAGCGCCAGAAATCGAGCAAGATTTTGTTGGCCGCCGTATCTGTCAGGCTCGTTTTGCATCTGCTCGCTGAGCACGACCAGGTTGTGATCGTCCCCCAACCACGTCTCCAGATCGTGCAAACTCGATTCACGCGCTTGCTGGGCTTCCGTCCACAAACTCTCGAGCAGCCGGATGTGATACCAGTGATCCTTCACGCGTTTACGAAAGGCATGATAGGTCAGCGGATTGGAATTCCGCTGCGCTTTAGCAAGTGCGCGGCGGCCACGCTTATATGTACGTTTTAACCCTGCCGCAAAAGCCGTGAAACCGTCGTTATGCAACGGCCATCCGGCAACGCGCTCGCGAGCGCTCCCTAGAAAATCAAGCGTCGTGAGTATCAGTCTCTCAACGTCAGTGGCTTGTTCTTTCTCGCGTTTCGCCGATTCGATACCGCGCCGAATTCCAGCAAAAGCATCCATCTCGCCACCTCTGGAATTATGCCCGACGAGCGACTCAAATACCTCGCCGATGGCTTGGGCATCCCGCATTTCGGAAAGCTGGCGGCCAAGGTCCCGGAAGCATTCATTCTCTTCGCGATATTTCTCTCCCAGTTCGGGCCGTACCAGACGCAGGACGCCGCGAATTTTTTTAAGGCTCTTGCGAGCCTCATGAATAGCTTGGTCGCGGTTCTTCGCTCCGCAATGTTGCAGCCTCTCCGCGGCGGAGTCGATTTCGCCCGTCACGACGCGCTTGATCCCCTCGGGAACGGACTCACTTCTCTTCAGACGGTAAGCCATTTACCTGTTCCCGAATCGCGGCCCGCTTCGAATTTCCGCATCGAAGTACCTCGAACAGCGGGACTGGCTCGACTGCCCTGAGCGCGAGCACGTCTCTAACAATGAGGCACGCTGACCGCGCGAGCGGCAGTCGTGCCTGTCCCGGAGTAGGCCCATAGAAACTTCGGAAACACCACACTAGAGCAATGCCGCTTACGAATGGCCCTCCTGCGGAGATGTAGCGGCAAACCCGGTTGTATCTCCGCCGTATTCTTTCTTCGCTTCCTCATTGCGCCCCAGCAACTGGAGCGCGGCGGAAGTTACATGCTCCGCGGTGAAACCGAAATGTTTCAAGATCTCGTCACCCGGAGCCGATGCGCCGTAGTGATCGATGCCGATCATAATGCCCTCATCCGTAGCCCAACGTTCCCATCCATAGGTTGAACCGGCCTCCACTGTAACGCGCTTTTTGATTTCGGACGGCAGAACGCTATCGCGATATTTCTGATCCTGCGCCTCGAAAAGGTTCCAGCCGGGCATGCTTACAACGCGGGCCTGAATGCCATACCCTTTGAGCTTCTCCTGTGCCTTCATGCACAGCGAAACCTCGGAGCCGGTGCCGATAAGAATAACTTGCGGTGCGCCGCCATCAGCTTCCGACAGAATGTAGGCGCCCTTCCCTACATTTATATTTTTGGCCTTGCTGCGATCCAGATGCGGTACATGCTGTCGTGTCAGTGCGAACAGCGTCGGCCCGTCGTGCTGTATCGCCACGGCCCATGACTCGGCGGTTTCGGTAGCATCGGCCGGACGCATTACGTTCAGCCCGGGAATGGAGCGCAGCCCGGCAAGCTGCTCCACTGGCTCATGTGTCGGTCC
>DAISJE010000285.1:0-6478 GCA_036821665.1 Bryobacteraceae bacterium
TTCTCCAGGTTGTGTAGCGTAGCCGTTAACAGTCCGGCGCTCGACAGCAGCACCAAGGACAGCGCCGCCTGCAAAATGACTAACGCCCTGCGGGGGAGAGAGCCGCTCTGCGTCGTCGAACGGTTTGAACCGCGGAGCGCTTCGATAGGATCGACCCGCGTTGCCATCCACGCGGGTGCGATTCCGAAGGTGATCCCGGTGATCACCGAGACTGCGAATGCAAACAGCAGAATCGGGCCTGAGGGTGAAGAATGGATAGGAACACCACCCATATCTCCGATACGCGGAAAAGCGAAATTAAGAATGACACGTGTGCCGCCGAATGCAACTGCGAGTCCGGCGGCGCCGCCCAATAACGAAAGCACAAGGCTCTCGGCAAGCGGCTGCCGTAACAGACGCGAAGCACGCGCGCCCAAAGCCATGCTCAATGAAGTCTGGCGCCGCTGCTCCATGCCGCGTACCAGCATGAGGTTCGCTACGTTCGCACAAGCTATCGCCAATACAAACCCCGAGGCCAGCATCAATATGTTCAACCAGTGCTCGTATTGTTCTCGCATGGCGACAATTCCGGCGCCTCCCGGACTGAGATAGAGATTGTGCTTTGGAATGAGTTTTCGGGCGTTCGCATCCATATCTGACCAATGCGAGCGCAGCCATTGGATGAGTTCAAGTCGCAGCTCGGCCTGAATCGCATCGGGACTTGCGCCCGGCTGGATACGGCCAATCAGATCGAGCCAGGCGCTATCCGGCTGATTCAGGAGCGAGCTTTCGCCCATCAGAAGGGGTTCCGTCGCGAGCGGCACGAAAAAATCAGCCGGGATATAGCGCAGACCGTCGCCATAGAAAGGCGGCGGAGTGATCCCGATAATCGTAAACGGCTTATTATCGAGATTGAATACGCTGCCGACAATCGATGGATCGCGCGCATATCGCGTTTGCCACAACCGGTAGCTCATCACCGCTACCGGCGGAGATCCGGCGCGGTCGTCGCTGTTAGAGATGGTGCGTCCTTGGTACGCATTGATGCCGAACATAGCGAAGTAATTGCCGGATACAAACTCGGCTCGTTGCGCGTGGGCGGGCTCGGGATAGTTCACGCGCTTGACTCCAACATCTGTTCCTCCGGCCTGGAAAGCTGCCAATTCGGAAAAGCCGCGAGTATGATCGCGAAAATAGCGATACTGCTCGAACGAAAAAATAGAGAATTCCTGATATTGGTTGTAGCCGCTCCAGATGCAGCAATGGGTATGTTTGCCGATTCGATAAAGCTGCTGTGGGTTAGAAACAGCGAGCGATTGAAGCAGGACGGCGTGGACCAAAGTGAAAATGGATGTGGTCGCGCCAATCCCGAAAGCCAGCGTGACAACCGTCGTAACAGTGAAAGCCGGAGAGTGGCCGAGACGGCGCAACGCATAGCGGATGTCCTGGAGCAGGTGCTCCAGCCAGAGCCTGCGGCTACCTTCATAAAAGCGCTCGCCTGCCGCAGTTCGATTTCCGAACGCCTGTCTCGCCTTCCAATACGCCTCGTCTTCGTTCAGACCCTCGCCCCGGAGGCGATCGATCTCCAGTTGCAAGTGCGATTGAAGTTCATCGGAAAAATCGCTTTGCGGGCGTTTACGGCCAAACATTTCAGCCCTCCTGGGTTTCCAGCTTTTCGAGATCTAGGATGCGGCCCATGGCGCTCGAGATCGTGCGCCAGCGGTCTGTCTCCTGCGTCAGGCGCTTACGGCCCTTCGCGGTTAGCGTGTAAAACCGCGCCCGGCGATTGTTTAAAGAAACGCCCCACTCGGCGGAAATCCAACCCTGTGCTTCCATGCGCTGCAGGGCCGGATATAGCGCACCGTGGTCGACTAAGAGCACCTCGTCCGAGTTGGTTTGAATGGCGCGCGCAATTCCTTGCCCGTGTTGTGGGCCGAACAGCAAAATACGGAGGATTAACAGATCGAGGGTGCCCTGGATCAAAGCAAGCCGTTCTTTTTCATCTCGGGTTGACATCTTACCCCAGTATGCACCGGCTCCTGTTAGCCGTCAACCCGAATGTGATGACATTATCCCTGGCGAAAGTCGCGGACGCTGGTGGCGAACGGATCGGTTGAAACTGGCGGCAAAATTGCACACCAATATTCAGAAGCAGACAACGATAAAAGTTACCCAGGATCTTGACTCATGCCGACCCTTCCCACCGATTTACCCGCGCTTAAGAAGTTCTTCCAAGGAGAGTTTCCCGTCATTTTTGATGATGCGAATGAGTATTGCCGCCCGTTTGCCGACGACTACATGTCGATCAGCGAGTTTCTCATCGACGAAGACAGGGTTATCGCAGCTCTCGCAACCTTAAATGAGAAGTGCGTGGAGGACTTCAACAAGAAGGCGAAACTCGGCACGATCAAATGGACGGATATCTACGAGTCGGACTTCCGCACGACAAAGCCGTTCGGAACCATGAAGTTTCGAAAGGTGCTAACCGATGTTCTGGAAGAGAACGAACAGTCGTGGGGTTTCAATCAGGGGGCGAAGCTCAAGAGTTCCGGGTCGGTCGATTCGGCTACACGGGCGCGGAAACTAACCGTAAAAAACGGTAACTTCGTGGTGGAAGAGGGGCAGGCAAGTTACTTCCAGCGTGGAGACGAATTGCCCAAAGGCGCGCCGACCTTGAACGACTTTGTCGATCCGGACGACTTTCGCAACTTTCTGCTTCAATTCAAATATCAGTTCAAGGATCCTGGGGCCGGCGCGGACCATGGCGAGTTTACTCATCGCCTGCAATGGTTTGCCGTATGCACCGCATATGAGGCGAACGATCTGGCGCTGCATAATCGCCCGTCCGATCTCTTTTGTTTTCTCTGTAACGACTATTGCGTCGCGAAGACAATGAAGCCGCCCGGCGGCAAAAATTTTGGCCTGTGGGATTGCCTGGTCGATGCTTTTCGCCCCAGTTTAGGCCCAGCGTATCCGACATCGGACGACTTCCGTAGTCCGAACAGGCTCAATGATTATCTTGTGAGCCCTGGAGCGCTGAAGTCTGAGGAGGTCGGCTTACTCGCTCACATTTTGAAGAATAGAGCGGTTAAGCGAACCGAAGAAAATAAGCAGATGACAAAGAACTCCGAATATGTTCCACACTGGCAGGAAAAACTGCTGCGCGGAGTAGAAGGATACATCAAGTTGTCGGCCGGCAATCTCCAACAGCCGGGGACCATTAACTTTTTGGATAAGTCAAAGATTCCTTCTCGCGTGTGACGCAGGCAGCTTCTACGAAGCGCTAATTCGTATCGAGTCCGGCTTTCTTCAATAGCCGGCGAAGTTCGGAGAAGCCCTTTTCACCTTCGGTCGCGGCAACCAGTCTCCCTTCGGAATCAACCACGATATACGTCGGAAAAACACCGATCTGATATGGTCTCGGCATTTCGTTCTCAGTAGTAAGCGCAATCGCGTATGGGTGTGGATGCTCGCTTAGAAATTTCTGCACAACCGGCCGCTCCTCACTTACAGAAACGCCGATAATCGTCAGTTCCTTGCCACCATATTTCTGGTAGAGCTTGTCGAGCGACGGGCCGTCCGCGCGGCAGGGCCCACACCAAGTTGCCCAAAAGTCCAACAGTACAGTCCTGCCTTTCAGGTCGCTCAGCTTGATTGTTTTGCCCTGAATGTCAGTCAGCGTGAAATCGGGCGCAGTCTTTCCGGAAAGCTGCTTTCTGATCTTGTCCGCATTCCATCTGGAAAGCTCTTTTACTTCCTTTGTCACGCTAGTGGGAATACGAAACAAGCTTTCGTCAACATCGCCGTTATAGCTCAGCCGCTTCAATTTGTAGATCGTATCGGACTGGTAACCACCGCGCCCGTTGTCAATATTCTCGATCGTACGTGAAGAAATCAAAAGGCCGGTAGCCGTGTCGAAGATCATACGGATGGAACCGCCCAGCGAACGGACAATCCCGCCTTCGCCATTGTGGATCCAGCCTCGCAACGGAATATCGATGGTGAGACATTCGTGATCCAGTTTTGGTATGCCACAAGGCCGGCGATCACGTTCCATGGACTTCAAAAGGTCCAGATGGACGGCGCTATACAGTCCGGGCTGAGGGAGTTCTTGCTTCGGCAAACGTTTCAATCGGACATATTCGTCGCCACCATTTTCGAATTCGAGCCAGTCTGTGCCATCAAAGATCGTCACACGATCGCCTGAACCGGACGCCGACTGTTCGCGCCAGTGCGCCCCGGAGCCGTCAACAATAACGGACCCCTCCGACGCTTGCATATGTTGGGCGGCTTTGAAAGTTCGTGAAACCTCGAATTCCTGATGAAAGCTCTTCAATGCCTCTCGCTTGGCTTGTAGATCGCTCCAGGTTTGTGTAGGGCTGGTTGACACCTCAGCCTGCAAAAAGGGGACAGCTTGTAGAGATAAAACTACGAACACTAGATAAGAACGCGGGCGCATGAAATGAGTTAGTTACTCCGAACTGTTGTGAACATTATCCGCGATTTTCGAGCGCCTTACGATCTTCTGCGGGAAATCTGATGGTAGTCGCCGAACATTGAGGCCAAAGTCAGTTCGCAGCTAAATATCGATTGCCGACCCTAACAATATTTTCAATGCTCGCACGAAGGCCGGACGAACGCCCGGCCCTTTTTTAAAATCGGTCGTGATGGTTAGCGGCCGCACTTGCTACGCTGCCCGCCAGACCGCCGATTACGGCTCCGATCACAGCTCCTTGACCGTGGCCCACCGCGGCTCCGATCACAGCACCGGCAGCAGCGCTACCGCCGATGATGGCGGCAGTTCGGCCATTGTGAGTGTCGCGATCGTAGTAGCCGTTATCGTAAACAGGCCCACGATAGACAGGCGCAGGCGCGTAGACGTAACCACGATCGTAATCACGCCGATTATCGTTGCGAGCATGATCCCACCGATCATCGCTTCTGCGATAGCGGCTTTGGTCGTTGTGTGAGTCACGATCTCCGCGGCGCTCTGCTTGGTGAGATTGTATTTCTGAGCGGCCATGCGTATCATGGCCGCGTTCCGCTGCCATAGCGGGAACACCGGCGCCGATAAGTGCCGCCATGACGTTCACTGCTACAAATTTTTGAATGCGTTTCATAGGTGCCTCCCGGCTGTAGAGATGGAAACGCACGGCGTTAGGTTGCCCAGGTTGACGAGTTTTAATTGCGTCAGCAATCGATGGGTGAACGCGGCCAGTAGTGGTGAAAAACGGCCACGCATATTTGCTATAGAATCGGCGAGAGGCGAACGACAAACATGAAGGGGAAAGGCCGCTGTTACAGAGTTTCTGGAACCGAGTCATCAATGGTAAGTTGTCACAGTGAGTGTTCGTGGGGCAGACGCCTCGTCTGCGCGTGCCCCTTGGGCGCGCTGTTCCGATTTCGTTGAATTTTCAAAGAGCCGGGCGACGCGCCCGGCGCAGGGCACGGCCCTGCCCCACAAAAAATGACCGAATTTACCTTAGGAATCATCTTGTCAGATTCGAAAAGAACGAATACCCCTGATGCGAACAGTACCAGCTCAGAAGTCCATTCGCGGCGGCCAACACCATAAAGTACACGGCAATTCCCTGCCCGTGCTGTTCTACCGGCATGTCGCGTGTGGAGAGGCGATAGAGAGTTCCTCCAGCGAGAATCAGGAACAAATAATCATGCAGCAGAAAGAAAAAGACCACGCTGAAGATCAGAATTGCGATGCGCTGCTGCCTTCCAAGTGCGGTCATTGCCGCGCCGCCATCGAAGATGGAAACCGGCGTCAGATTCAGGAGATTTAGCCACCCGGCGAACTCGGCAACTGCAAGCCATACCTGCCGGCCGGTTTCGCGGAAAACGAGATACGCCAATACGCCGGAAAGAAAACCGAACAAAGGGCCGGCAAGAGAAATGATGGCGCGCACGCCCGGATCGACGTGGCCGCCTGTCCAGCGCACAAAAGCGCCGAAGCCCGGCAAAAATGTCGGCAGTTCAGCTTTGAATCCGAAACGCCGTACGGTGACGTAATGCCCCATTTCATGCAGCAGGACGGAAGCCGTGATCCCGACGGCGAACCACCAGCCGAGCAAGCTCCAATAGACGCCGACAAAGGCAAGCAGACTGAGCGGGAAAATCAGCTTTGCAAACAAAGGCGCGACTGCGGCTTTGAGGCGGCTGTCCGGTCTTGGCATCGCGGCGGATGCTGACATCCTCGCGTCCAGTTTTTCTATCTCGCGCTGGACGCCACGGCGCTCCGGAGACTCGGGAAGCAGCTGCAAGGCAGCGGCCCAGTGTTCGCGGGCTAAGGGAAGCTGGCCCAGTGCTGCAAGCTGACGGGCCCGGTTCGCAATCTGCTCTAACTGATCGGCATAGACCAAGCGGCCGCATTTTCCGCACGCGAGCGCGCCTGAATCAAGCGAATAGCCGCATTTTGCGCAATAGCTGCCGTGCACAGAGGTAAAGGCTGCCAAACTTCAGTGTACTGGGGGGAAACGGCTGCTTATTT
>DAISJE010000286.1:0-6473 GCA_036821665.1 Bryobacteraceae bacterium
GGCGATGGGCGTGTCGGCGGCGCGCATCGCGCGGGCGATGGCGCCCGATGGAATACTGTACTGCGTCGACCCTTATCCGGCTTACCAGGATCCAATGTGGAGAATTTGCCGGCGTGTTCTACGACGTCACGGTCTTTCGGACAAGGTTCGATTCGTTCGTTTCTTAAGCGCGGAGGCTGCGTTCCAGCTTCCAAGCAGGTGCGACTTCTTTTTTGTGGACGGTGACCACTCGGGCGAAGGGCTTGCCACCGACTGGAAAATCGTAAAGGATCATCTAATCCCAGGCGGAGTCGCTTGTTTCCATGACACGACTGTACCGCCGGAGGACCGCGATCGAAGGCACGGTTCGGTAGCATATTTTCAAGAAGTGATTTTGCATGATCCGCAGTTCGTGCACGTCGAGACCTGTTACAGCCTTAACGTAATGCGACGAGAACACGCCGCATGAAATTTCTCTTCGTTTGTAGTTCCTATTCGGTTTTCGGAGCGGAGATTGTCACGCTCTCCCTCATGCACGAACTACAAAATCGAGGGCATGACCTGATGGCCGTCGTCAGTCTCAGGAAGTGGAGTAACGCCGACTTCCACCAGCGCCTCGAGAGAATGGGCATACGGTCTGTTGAACTGCCGCTCGGGGTGGTTTCGAAATCGCTGCGGTTAAAGTATGTAATCTGGACATTAAACTGCCTTATACGACAGCCGATCACCTGGTGGCGCTACACGCTCCTGGAGCGACACTTCTCGCCAGACGTCGTCGTGTTAACTTCGCTGCGACAGGCCATCCTGCTCTGGCCACTGGTTGATCGCCGCCACACCCTGCTCTACCTGCATAGCGCGTTCCAGCGAACGGCGTGGACACGCCGGCTATGTCGATGGCTTGATCGGCGGATGACTGGTTACATCGCGGTTTCGGACTACATTGCGGGCAATGCTATTTCTGTAGGTTTGCCACCGAAAAAGACCGCGGTCGTGAAGAATGGGCCGCTTGATGAAACCGGTCAAAGGGCGACAAAACCACCAGCGGACGAACCGCGAAAGCCGCAGGCAATCGGGATTGTGGGTCAGATCGGCGCCTGGAAAGGCCACGAAGATTTGGTTCAGGCGGCGGAGTTGCTTATGCGAGAGGGTGGCGACTTTCGCGTGAGGATCTTCGGTAGCGGCGACTCGGGATACACGGAACAGCTGAAGAGCGAGATCCGGCGTCGTGGTTTAAACGAGCGGTTCGAATGGATGGGCTTCGTGCGCGATGTGAAGTCACTTTACCGAGCGATTGATATCTGCGTCGTACCTAGTCGCTCGGAAGAACCTTTCGGTTTGGTTGCAGTAGAAGCAGGGGCAGCAGGACTCCCGGTCGTTGCGACGCAATGCGGCGGATTGCCGGAGATCGTGGTGGACGGAAAGAGTGGTTTCTTAGTTCCGCCAAGATCCCCGAAGGCTTTGGCACACCGACTTGGGCAATTACTTACTGACGCTGCGCTATGCCGACGAATGGGCGAACACGCCTGCGCTCGTGTCTGGAGCTTGTTTACGAGAGCTCAAATGGCTACGGCGTTTGAACAAGCGTGTCAGCAATTGATCAAGTGCGCTGAGCCGCATCTCAGCGCCGTGAGGATCTCGAACGGGCCAATGCAGCCCTCACCATGAAATTGCGCATCCATGCCATTTGCCTGGCACTTAACGAGGAGGCGTTCATCCGGGAGCTTTTGAAGTCTCTCTACCCATTCTGTTCAGGAATCAGTGTCATTTCGCAGTATGATCGGGACTATTATCGGAAGCCCGTAACGCCGGATCAGACTGTTCCAATAGTCTTGGATTTTCCCGACCCCGAGGGAAAGATCCATACAGTTTGTCGCCGCTATCGGGATGAAACCACGGCACGGAATCACGAGATGCAAGCGATCTGCGCGCACCCCCACCGCGGGATTCGTAGTCACGGTGTGTCAATAACCGAAATTGCAAAATTCCATGAGCGCCCGGATTACTTTCTTATCGTCGATGCCGATGAGATTTACGACGTGGATACAATGCCACACATCATCGATTATCTTGCAAAGAAGCGCCCACGCGGGATGCGAGTTACCGGACACCAATATTTGTGGACGTGGAACCAGCGTATTCCCACCAGTGCGATTCATCATCACCATTTCGGGTTCGTGCGTGCGGGAACACTCTTCGAAATGCGCCGGACCTTTTCCTTCAACGAATCCCGCCTGCAAAAGGTCCTGCGACTCCTGCGTCTCCCAGATTTTTCCGCTGCCATTTACGGCTTCATTAACTGCCCGATCGAGATCGGGGTGTTCCATCACGGGTGTTATCTTGGCGGACAAGAGAGGATCGCCGCCAAGTTCGCCAAACATTCACATCTTGAGGCGAACTGCCCTGAATACATCGCTAGTATCGAGCATTTGCCCTATGATGTGATCCCGACCGGGAAGCTGCCACGAAATATCCGTGAAGGGAATTGGCCCGCTACGTTTTTTGATGCAGCGCCGTCAGACCTCGGTCGTCAACCTGCTTCGCCGACGCAGCCATAATGCTTGCCTCGCCCGAATTATCGATCGCGATCTCCTGTGTCGCCCTCGCGGTACTTATTCGGACTCTCATTCGAGTGCAAAGCGCGCTGACGGGGTTAACGCTATTGGTTCTCTTTTCAATCAGTGCGGCGAGCTTGGCGGGCTTTTTGTGGGGCCGGTTGTGGGGACTGTCCGAGTATTGGATCTCCCCGGCGCGTTACTATGTCTTCGGGTATTCCTCGCTTGGAGTCTTGGGTTTCGTCGTTGGAATAGCGGTCGCCTGGCACCCCTTGCGTGGGCTCGGACGCGTGTTGCGTACAGGTAGCTCTCGAACTCGCTTCACCTACCTCGGATGGGCAAATCCAAGCATGATCGTATTCCTGCTCGGCGTTGGGGTTTTCGGCTCACTCGTAAGCCCCTTGGTTCGTTCCATTCCCACTTTTGGCACGGCCATCGCACAGTTGCCGGGAATGTTGAAGCTGGCTGTGCTGGTCGCGATCATTTATTGGCGGCGCTCCGGCAATGCAGGTTTTCTTCTCCTAACTCTCGGGGCGTTCATTCCGCTCTCGATCGTTTATGCAATGAGCACGGGATTTACGCCACTCTCGATGGATCTCGCTTTACCGGCGCTCTTTGTAATCGCAAGCTTTTCACGCTTTAACGTGCGCTCGGTTCTCGCATTGGTAGCTGGAGGTCTAATCTTATCGCAGCTTATGTTTGCATGGATGAATGCCCGGTGGGTCATTCGAAATCCAGAGGACATAGGCAACGTTTCGACGGCGGAACGCCGGCAGATCTTTTTTCAGGTTCTCACCGACAAGCTGCTGGATTTCAAACCGAAACCGGAAGTCATGCAGGTGCTCATAGTTGAACGCCTGGACCACGGACAGTTCCTGGCGATGCAGGCGGATTATCAACCGGATACCGAGCCGTACCAATACGGACGCACAATCGTCGACGGACTATTCGCACTCGTGCCGCGGTTTCTTTGGCCGGATAAGCCGAGGGTGGCAGGAGGATTTGAGTTCGTCGCACAATACACGGGCCTGGAGCACGGCGACGACGACACGGCAATTGGCGTGCCAATCCAATTCGAACTCTACGCGAATGGCGGGCCCACCTTCGTCATCGTGGGTCTTACTCTGGTGGGTTGGTTGATGGCGTGGACCGAGCGCCAGATCGTTACAATGCCGCTGCGCCTCCCGATGCTGTTCTTGTTCTTGTCGCTCTTGTTGGTCTCTGGTAACGGTATCTCGCAAGTCTCGGTCGTCTTAACCAGCTTCGCTATCCTTGGCGGCATGCTTTATGGGATCGGCCGCATGATTGAAATGACATTCCCGAAGCTCGCTCAGGATCTCATTGGACTGAGAGTTTCGCCACAAATGCCCGTTACTCCTCTGCCAGAACAGTCAAAGCCGACAGGCCTTGTCGTGCGTTAGGCTTGAGTTGGTGAAAGCGGCTGGCCGGACATTCCGGAACCCCCGGCGCTCGATTTATCTGATCGATCATTGCATACCATTGAGCGGCATTCGAAACCTTTAGATCGCATTCTCGTATACCGTACGGGTCATTTGGGCGATACGGTTTGCGCAATCCCGGCCTTCCGGTTGGTTCGGAAGGTGTTCCCAACCGCCCAAATCACACTCCTCTGCGATAGGCCGAGTGGTGCCAAAGTCTTTGCAGCTGAGGTTGCCGATAGCCTGGGCGTCTTCGATCGCGTCGTCGATTACCAGAGCAGGCGCGGGTTGCGGACGGCATTGGCGCTTTGGAGGGCCATCCGAAGGATACGGCCTGAGACCGCCATCATACTACCAGGTGTCCGAGAGACGCAGCGAGGAATATGGCGGAAAGTACGATTTTTCCGACGATGTGGAGTAAAGGATATACGAGCTGCCACGCCACCAATGCACTCGGGCTGGCAAAAGAATGAGCCGGCGCGCCTAATCGAGCTACTTCATCAAAACGGAATTCCGGGAGAAAAGCCGGATTACGATATTCCCATCGACGCACAAGCTCGAGCAAGCATCATGAGGCAACTTACCGCGGCAGGCGTGAACGCCGAGTTGCCATTTCTTGTCTTCTGTGGAGGCGGCAAGGCACACCCAATGTTGGCCTCTCGAACGCTACGCTGATGTTCTTTCAACTTTGCCGTGGCCAGTTGTCACCATCGGCACGGATGCTGAACTAACTAGTTACCGCGAACAACTCGTGCCACGATCTGCAGCACTCCGCCTCCTTCCTAAGTCGATGAATGTTAACGAACTCGTCGAACTTCTTCGCCTGGCGGTAGCTTACATTGGGAACGACACCGGTCCCATGCACGTAGCTGCTGCCGTAGGGTGTCCTGTAGCCGCGGTAATCAGTGGGCGCAACGCGCCGGGAATGTGGGATCCTGACGTCGAACCCCGCCTTGTGTTCCGGCACCGGACCGAATGCGAAAATTGTTTCCTCCAAGACTGTCTCGCCGAGCAACATCGGTGTATGACAAGCATAACCGTGGATCAGGTCCTCGCCGAGTTATTGCCGTTCTTGCGATCGCTCTCTGGCTTAAGACATTCCACATTGCCTTAGGTGCCGCCGCGTCGGATTGAAGGTTCTGCACGTAATCCCTTCGCTCTCGTCAGTTCATGGCGGCCCGAGCGTCGCGCTTCCCATCATCGCGCGAAGTCTGGTCCGAGCCGGAGTGAGCGTGGATGTCGCCACCACGGATGATGACGGACCGGGCCGGCGGGTTGAGCTCGCTCTAGGAAAACGAATCGAGCGCGAGGGTTATGACCTGTTTTTCTTTCGCAAGCAGACAGAGTTTTACAAGGTCTCGCGTCCGTTCAGCCGCTGGCTGACCGCGAACCTTGCCGACTACGACCTTGCGCATATTCATGCCCTCTTCTCTTTCACGAGCACCAGCGCGGCGCGGACAGCGCGCCGACTCAGGATTCCTTATGTTGTCAGGCCGTTAGGCGTCTTGAATCGCTGGGGGACCAGCAATCGAAGGCCACTTCTCAAATCGTTGTCTTTTCAACTGGTCGAGCGGTCGATCCTGCACAACGCTGCGGCCATCCACTATACCAGTCACGCCGAGCAGAAAGAAGCCGAAGAATTCGGGGCTCCCCATGGTGGGATGGTTATCCCGCTTGGATTGGAGGGACAATCCTTTTATGACTCTCCTGGGCCGGATAGGTTTTGGGAACGCTTCCCGCAGGCCAAAGATCGGCCCGTCATCTTGTTTCTCTCTCGGATTCATCCAAAGAAAGGTCTGGATTTGTTGCTGCCCACGTTTGCGGCCGTGAAAAAGAAATATCCGCGCACCGTTCTTGCTGTAGCCGGTAGCGGCGAGGCCGGCTATGTAGAATCACTCAAGCAAAAGGCAGCGAATCTTGGGCTGGCCACTGACGTGCTTTGGACCGGGCAATTGGAAGGAGTGGCGAAGCTCTCTGCATTTGCCGCCGCTACGCTCTATGTCCTGCCGTCCTACTCGGAGAACTTCGGGATCGCGCTTGTGGAAGCTTTGGGTGCCGGAGTTCCATCCGTCACAACAACTGGCGTTGCGGTCGCGGAAGAGATTCGCGTAGCCGACGCCGGGATTGTTGTCGAGCCCAATGCTACAGCCTTGTCGTCCGCGCTGGATCGCCTCTTGGGTGACTCACAATTGCGAGAAGAGTTTCGAGGCCGCTCGCGTCGCCTGGTGAAGGAACGCTTTTCCGCCGAGGCGATGGCGCAAAGCCTGAAGGCACTTTATGAACGAGTGCTGGCAAAAAACTAATGGTCGAAGTCACGGCATTGATTCTCACTTGCGATGAAGAGAGGAATATCGAGCGCACGCTCGCGGCGCTTTCTTTCATCAAGCAAGTTGTCATCGTGGACAGTCTCAGCAATGACACAACGGTGGAGCTGATCAAACGCACTCGACCAGATGCAACGATCGTCGCACGGTCTTTTGATACGCATACCCAACAGTGGAAC
>DAISJE010000287.1:0-6454 GCA_036821665.1 Bryobacteraceae bacterium
GCGAAACTGCTCCAAGAGAGACTTGGCTTCTGTCGGGGTAATCTGTCCTCTTTGCGAAATGTCACCCTGTTTCCACACAATTGAGCCATCGGCACCGACCCTAACAAGTTCGTTCCAGCGATGTACTTCCACGAAATCTCCACTGATCACTGCCGGCGGCGGTACGCGCTCAGCGGCGGTTGGACATTCTGATCGCTCTAGCCCCGTGGTAAAGATTGAAGTTACGTCAACGCCGCCTGCCCCATCTAGCTCAACTTTCGTCGCTGGCTGGCCATCGTCATACCCGTCACTCGGCGCATTGAGCCGGAAATGAAATATGGCTTTTTCAGCCCGCTCGGCGAGCTCCGGTCTCGGTTCGAACCGCCAGGATTTCACGTTTTCGACCGCGGCTGCCCGCAATAGCGGATGGCCAGAGACCGGCACCACATCGACAGTCCTACCTTCTTGCGTCCGTCGGAAGCTTACGACGACATCACCCTGGATACGAGCGGCTCTCGCGAGTGGAGGATAACGTAGCTCCGGCATAGGACCAGGAAACCCTGTCTGCGCCTGGCAAACAGCAATCGTCTGCGTAAACAAGGTTGCCAGAACTCCCAGTTGTACACTCATAGCTCGCATTCTCGATCAACCTATTCAAGGGTACAGAACACTTCAAGCCCCTCTCCGGAACCAGGTTTGCAGAGGTTGGCGTTGGATTGCTCTAGTCTAACGGCCAAGGGTAGATCTACACATGAGGACGACTGCAGCGGATCTATGGCCGGGAACGCCGGATTTGGACGAATTGGCCGCCAGAGTTCCTGACAGCGATTGCAACGGGCAAGTGGAATCAGACTGACGCGGGCAACATTCTTATCAACAACACGGTTCTGCCTTATCAACAACGCGCTTCGTGCTGCCGCAGTTGTGCCAATGAAGTGTGATCCGCTCGCATTAGGTGCTAATGCCGCTGGTGGAGCAAAGCGAGCAGCTTTAAAGCCATGGCCCGAAAATGCTGGCTGTCAGCGAGAATCATGGAGCGGTGTCTGCCGAGCGTGGCGACTCGCTCATATGGGAGAGTGGCAACGTGAGTGTGATCTTTCTTTCGGGTCCAATCGGGGCGGGCAAGACGGCGGTGGCGAAACAGCTATTGCCGCTGGTTACCGCGCCTGTTGTCTACATTGAGGGCGACACTTTCTGGTCGTTCATTGCGAAACCAGGAGATCGCGGACAACGGGAAAACTTTCCAGTACTCGTGCGATCGATGACCGCAGCCGCGATTCCGTTCGCGCGTTCAGGTTTTCGAGTCCTTATCGACTTTTCTATACCGCCTGCGTACGTCGATACGGCCCGCAAGATCCTGAAGGAAGTGCCGTTTGATTTTGTCTTGCTCCGGCCGAGCTTGCACGTTTGCGTGAATCGGGCAGGATCGCGGGACGAGGGTGCGATTACCGACTATGAAAGGCTGAAGGACTTTTATGCGCTCTTTGAGGAGCGGACTGTTGAGGCGATTTGCGATGACAGCGCAGACCCCGACTCGCTGGCCCGACAAATCGCCGCCGGCCTGAATCAGGGGCGTTTTCGGGTGCGCTGACCCCCCTAACCTATGCGTGGCTGGTGCCAGGCCGCCGTAACAGGGTCATGGGCCGGCTTCGCCTAAGCGTTGGGCGGCCATGATCATCGATCATCGGAGCCCTCTCCGGCCAAACGCCCATCGGATCATCAACGGAAACTCTTGTCGCCACATCTTGTCATCGTGTCCCGCGGCCCTCTCGCTCATCACGACATCTGCAGTTGCATGGCGCAACGCGGCCGCCCACCGAGCCGCGTTCTCAAGGAAGAAAGGTTCGAGCGTTCCGGCCACCAGGTATGTGCGCCGCACTCGACTCGGCCTTACGTCAGGCGGCCGGTACCCCCCGCCGGGTGAAGCTGAGAAGATCGCGCCGTAGAGTTCGGGATGTCGAAGCCCAAGAGCAAGCGCGAGTTCTCCACCTGCCGAAACACCAAACACAGCCGCGGGCTCGCAGGGCAGCGTTACGCCGAAACGCGATCGCACCCACGCGCCGACATCTTCGACAAAAAATCTCTCGTGTGCAGCGAACCGCTTCGGATTGAACTTGGGTGAATACTCGAGGAGCCGCAGCGCCTCATCGGCCACGCGGTGCACGCCAACGATCATCGTCGAGGGCACATCCGCTGCTTCCAGAAGCCGGCCCCACTGAGAGATCATCTGACCGTCACCGGCGAACACGATCGCCTCGGCCGAAAGTGGCGGAACGTACACCGTGACCTGCCGTCCATCGTCGTAGTCGAATGTTTTAGTGACAAATTCGCCAGCGATCGCGTCGGCTTGGGGCATTTCCGGCGTTATTTCAGAGAATTCATTCATGCGCTGAGCAGTGACGCCGGTACTTCATTTCAAAACTTTTCCGCTTGGCGGATTCGCGTTGGGGCGTTCGCCGAGCCTGCGGAGCGGGACGCCATTCTTGAGATTGAACTCCATCTCCTCAAGGCTGATTCCCTTAGTTTCGGGCACGAACAAAGCGACAAAAACAATCGCCAGCACACAGAAGCCTCCGAACACATAAAAGATGGACGCGTTCCCGTGCGCCTTCATAAATGAAAGCGCGTTGCCCATCACCAGACCCGCGAACGTCCAGTTGACCATGGTCGTAATCGTCATTCCAACTTCTCGGCCATCGAGCGGGAAAATCTCGGAGCAGACGAGCCACGCAACCGGTCCCCAAGAAACCGCAAAGCCGAAAATGTAGACTACCGCCGCTACAAGCAACACGGCCTTCGCGGCGCCACTGATCGTTGCAGGATTGGCCGCAATCAATTGGAAGGCGACACCGGCGGCGACCATGGTGACTAGCATTGCCACCGCACCCACATACAGGAGCTTCTTGCGTCCCCACTTCTCGACGAGATGGATTGCCGGGAAGGTGAAGAGCATGTTGACGGTCGGGACGGTCATCGCCGCCAGCAAGCCTGTTATGCCCGCGTAGCCGAAGATTGTCGGCGAATAGTAAATCATCATGTTGATACCGACGAGCTGCTGGAACATCTGCAGGACCACGCCGACGACGAGAACCTTCAAGAAGTAACCGCGCAGGACAATGCCGATACCGGCGCCTTGCGGTCCGTGCAGCGCCTGCTCAATGTCCGCTATCTCAGCGTCGATCTCCTGCTGTGTGTTCATCGTCCGCTGCAGCACGGTGATCGCCTGCTCCTTCCTTCGCTTGAGCATCAACCAGCGCGGGCTCTCGGGGAGTATGAGGCCGCCGAAGAACATAATCGCCGCGAACAATGTGATCGTCAGGAACATGAGAGGCAGCGAAGTTGAAGGCCGAGTGAACGCTCGGGCGATGAAGACGTTCGTCAACGAGATCAGGAAGATGCCAATAGTGATCATTAGCTGAAAGAGTGTACCCATTGAGCCGCGGATGGACGCTGGGGCAGTTTCGGCCAGATACAGCGGCACGATAAAGGACGCAACACCGACCCCGAAGCCAAGGGCGAAGCGGCAGGCCGAGAGCACCGGCAACGGAGGAAGCGTCGCCGACAGCGCTGACGCTGCAGTGAAAATAAACCCGGCTAACAGCAGGCTTTTCTTCCGCCCGAGGAAGCGTGCGAAGATGCCGGAGAGCAATGCACCGATAATCCCGCCGGTTGCTAGGATGGCCGAGTAACGCTCACCACCCTGGACACCAAGTTGATAGTGCGCATCGATGGTTGCAAGTGAGTTCGCGATGAATCCCTGGTCAAGGCCGAATAACAGGCCTCCCAGAGCAGCCACCGTGCAGATGATGTAGACGATCCTCTTATAGCCCCCAGACGTCGCACCAGTAACTGCGCTTGTGCTTCGGTTGGATGCTGAACTTGTTATTTTGGGAGTGGCCATTCGTCTTTCTCCTACTACCACGCTTCTGCCCGCAGGCCGTACGTATCTACACCAGAAAGAAATTGAAGGCGCTACCGATGTAGCTTTTCAGGTCGGGCCGCTTCACGACAGCATCAAGAAAACCATGCTCCAGCAGAAATTCGCTCCGCTGGAAGCCCTCGGGCAGCTTCTGGCGGATGGTTTGTTCGATCACGCGTGGTCCGGCAAATCCGATCAAAGCGCCTGGTTCGCCGATGTTCAGATCGCCGAGCATAGCAAAGCTGGCGGTAACGCCGCCGGTGGTCGGGTCGGTCAGAACGCTGATATAGGGGAGATGCGCCTCGTCTAAGCGCATCAAAGCAGCCGACAACTTAGCCAATTGCATTAAGCTGATGGCCCCTTCCTGCATGCGCGCTCCGCCGGAGGCGGATACGATAACCAGCGGATTTTTGTGCGCCATGCATCGTTCAATCGCGCGCGTGATCTTTTCACCAACGACCGCGCCCATACTTCCGCCGATGAATTTGAGCTCCAGTGCGCAGATCTGTACTTCCCGTCCATTGAGTTTCCCGCTGCCGCAGATAACGGCGTCGGGAAGCTGCGTGGCATTCTGCATATCCTCCAGGCGCTTTGTATAGGGCTTCGAATCAACGAACTTCAGCGGATCGGAGGATTTGAGGCTGGCATCATGTACGGTGTAGACGCCATCGTCGAAGAGCTGTTGCAAGCGTTCAGCGGCGCTGATACGGAAGTGATAGCCGCATTTCGGGCACACCTGCAGATTTTCTTCTACTGCTTTTCGCCAAATAATCTGCCCGCAGGAATCGCACTTCTGCCATAACCCTTCCGTGCGCACGCTTCGCTCGCCTTCTTGCGCGCTGGTGTCGTCGAGAGACGGCTTCTGTCGCGTGAACCAGGCCATGTAACCAGCCTTTAAAGTAGCATGTGGTCCTACCAAAAAAATTAGTGGAACAGACAGTCGCGCCGAGCGAAACGATGATTTGAAAAATCGGGGACACGCCTGCTGATCGGAGCCAGCAGCGATTCGGATTTTAGCCCGGAGTGTCCCCGATTTTCTGTGTCCTAGTAAAAGAAAAAGAGCGGGCCGCCGAAGCGGTTCCCGCTGGAGGAGGAAAATTGAGGTAAATCTAGGCGGCGACCCGCCGTTGTGTAAACTTGCGGCGCGCACCGAACAGAATCAGCAGCCCGCCGCCGATCATCAAGGCTGTTGTCGCTTCTGCCGATTGAGTCTGATTTATCTGATCCTGAGCCAGGTTGCTGGTCCCGAAAAAGAAATCGTCCAGGACGGGCTTTGAGCCATTAACGGTTGAAATTGTGAGCCAGGTAATGTTATGCGAAAGCGCCAGGCCGAAAAGGCCATTTGAAACGGTAAAGCTCTCAAGATCCGACAACGTGACCGTCAGAGTGGCGCTTGGTTGCGTCGCAACCCCTAAAAGAACAGCGTTTTCGCCGCTGGCCGGTAAATCAACCCGGATGTATCCTGTGCCATCGGATGCTCCGAGGAGGCTTACTGTACTTCCGTAGAATCCGCCGGTTAGGGAATAACCTGTTTTGTCCGGGCCGGTAACAACAAAGGAAAGCGCGGGCCCCTGTAGTGGCGGTAAGGTAATTCCGGACGAGGTGCTGTAGCTGGTGGTCTTTACTTTGGTGAAGTCGAGTTCAATTGGACTTCCGGTCAGGTTTGTTTTCCAAACGGTATAGCTGGTTGTCGTGACAGTTGTTGCTTGTCCGGCCGCGGCGAGAAACGCCGCGCTGGCGCTTACATAGAGAAGTCGCTTCAGATACACGTGCAAGCCTCCGATCATCATTTAAAGATCGAAGAAGAGGTGCTTGGCTCGAGTTATCGCTCTAGTCCAGAAATGCCTTTACATCCCAGACCGGACGAAACGGCTATTACTTCAGGCTTGCGAGTATCTTCTCGTGATACTCTCCGGCTTTTCGGTAGATGTCATCCTTATTTAATGTGAGCACTTGCCGGTTGCTGACGATCTGACGGCCATTAATGAATACATCCTCAATGTCGCCCGCTTTTGCCGCGTAGACGATTGTCGAATAGATGTTGTACAGCGGCCGCGTATTGGGATGCGCGAGAGAGATCGTAATCAAATCCGCCCGTTTGCCGGCTTCGAGGGATCCGATCTCTTTATCCATGTGCAGGACGCGCGCGCCTTCAATGGTAGCCATCTCGAGAGCTTGTTCCGCGGGTAAAGCGGTGGGGTCCATGCGAGTGATTTTTTGCAGCTTTGCTCCAATATCCATTTCGCGGATGAGATCTGCGCTATCGTTGCTGCCGGCAAAGCCGTCGTTTCCAAAACCAACCGGGATGCCGAGTTTCAGCATGTCTGTTACGCGCGCGATTCCGTCCGCGAGCTTCATGTTGCTCGATGGACAATAGGCCACACCGGTTCCGTGCTGCTTGAGGATCTGCAAATCGTTATCGTCTTCCCAGATGGAATGCGCGGCAATTACGACGCCGTCAAGTACGCCAAGCTTTTCCAGAACTCGCGTGGGAGTCATACTTCGTTTCGTCAGCGCATCGTCCCGTTCTTTCTGTGTCTCTGCGAGATGAATGGT
>DAISJE010000288.1:0-6443 GCA_036821665.1 Bryobacteraceae bacterium
AGTGGGGCGGAGTTTAGTCCGCGCGCCGATTAATCGGCGCATTTAATTTCTCCGGCTGCGTTTCGAAAACATTCCTCCGCCATTTTCTTCAATACCAACGACTGCTCCCAACGATCGCTCTCTTCGACAGTGACTCCATCGCGATCCGGGAACGTGCGTGCGTAATAAATGTCCGGCGCGAGTAATTCCGGGGCGAAGTAAATCACCTCACCGGGTTGGGCCAAGCGCAGGAAGTGCCGGAATGCAGCGGTCCAGAGTTGCTTGAAATGTTCAACGTAGGTCGCATCGGGATCGATTCGTACCTGCATACATCCGGGGTTCCCAATGCGCCCATGAAGAAATCCAACTCGCTCCAAGACCGGTTCGATAAAGGCGAACTTCTTCTCGAAGCCGCCGTAGACCATCTCCTGACCTGTGTACCAATGAGAAAAATCGCCGTTAATGCGAATCTCCGGAAAACGCCGCACAAATCCTACTGTGCGCCACATATCCTGAAAAATTGTTGCGCGGTGCGTCTCGATGAATAGCGGGAGACGCCAACGCAGCACGGCATTCAGAACACTTTCAATCAGACGCGCGGCTTCGTCGTCATCTTCGAGGCCCCAACCGACATGAACGGTTGCGCGTTGGTAACCATCGCCGAACATGCGTTCGGCAAAAGGCGATGCCTCCTCCGGTGAATTGATCCGGCCACTTCCGGCAATTTGTAAGCCGAGTAACCGGCATTGGCGCAATTCCTCTTGGCTCGCCATTTTCGCAAATTGCACTCCGTCGAATCCGGCCTCTTTAACGCCTTGGAGTTTCTGTTCGACATTGCCCTGAGGTCTTATCGACTCCAGCGCCATGAGATTCATCAGCACGCAAAACTGGGGATCGCGAACCGCTCCGGCGTTCGCCGAGGAACTCATCAGACCGATTGTTCGACCTTATTCGCTAGGCTGCGTGCGCTCTCGTCCTTTGAGGATTCCAGCCACGCCACGTCCGCATTGGTATCCGCGAAGCGCCGCAAACCCGCCTCCCGAATAGCCGAATCCGGCACTTTCTTCAGCGGCGTATAGCGAGGATGATGCGCTTCCTTGTAAGGATCATTCCTGGCCGCGTTATAGCAGCAGATCATCGACCAGCGAGGCTTATCGGAACGATTCTGGTCAGACCGGTGCAACAAGTTCGCATGGAAGAAAAGCACATCGCCCGGCTCCATTTCGACATAGACCAGAGGAAGCCGCTTCTCTGCTTCATGAACACGTTCCATATCAGCTCCGGCCTGATCGCCGGTCAAAATGTGATCGACGCGGCCCATAAGGTGCGAACCACTCAGCACTTGCAGGCATCCGTTTTCTTTCGTAGCCGCGTCCACCGCGATCGATGCACTGCAGAGCAAGGGGAACAGCACGCCGTTCTGGTACCAGTAGCCGTAATCCTGATGCCAGGCCCAGGCGCCGCCTACCTTGGCATCCTTCATGATCATCTTCGAGTGGTAGTGATAGACTTCGCCTTCGAGCAGCTTTTCCGCCGAGTTCACAATGCTTTCGCAGCGCGCGAACATACCGTAAATCGTGTCGCCCGGATGATTCCACAACGACAGCCGGACAGTGCCTCCCTCCCCATCGCCTTTGCCGAAGGAGTGCTGGTCGAGTGCACGATCTTCCTTCGCCGCGCGGCGTAATAGATCGATCTCGTCCTTGTCGAACATGCCGCGTTCGAGCACGAAACCCGTGCGCTCATATTCCTGAAGTCTTTTATCGTTTAACGGGCCGGCAGCCATAAGTCCTTCTCCTTTCTTTTATCTTCCGTCAGAAATCAGGAACGGATTCCCAATGAACTCATTAATTTATTCGTCGAATCGTACGCTTCTCGCACCCAGTCGGCGATTTTGTCCGGTTCGGGCGAATACTCCAATTCGATGCTGACCGTCCCTGTAAAGCCGGATTTAGCCAGAGCCTTTAAATATGGTGGGAAATCGACCGTTCCGCGACCCGGCGGCAGATCGCCATGTTTTTTCCCGTCGCAATCAGACAGATGGACATGGGCAATTCGACCGTTCAGCTTTGTGATTTGATCGGCGGAATTGCGCACGAGAGCCAGATGTGAAATATCGATATTGGCCTTGGCGGCTGGATGATCCACCTCCGCAAGGAAACGCTGCATTCCGTCGACGCTATTCACTAGGGAAAGCTTGAACGGCTCCAGTTCGATCGCCAACTCCTGCCCGAGTCCGGCCGCATATTCGGCCAGCTTGCGAACTTCTTCCACCGCCCATTTCCATTGGTCCGCCGGCGCAATGACTTGCTGTTCCCAAATGTATTCGCCTAATACCAGCAGCAGATTCCTGGCTTCCAGCTCATACCCGAGATCCAGATAGCGCTTGGCGCGCTCCACGTGAAAATCCCGAACCGGCTTATTAAAATCCGCAATGCCGAGAGCGCAGCAGACCGTCGATACCACTGGAAGCCGGCATGCCTCGCACGTCTTCCGGATGAGCCGCCGCTCGACAGGATCGATCTCGAGCGGATCGGCAAAAACATCAATGGTGTCGAAACCGATCTCTTTCGTGAGCTCGATCCCGCGCTTGACGCCAACGGACGTCCCGAGCCACGCGGAACTGATTAGCCCAAGTTTCAAGATCTAAACCTCCCCGCGCCTTTGCAGCAGTTATTCTTATTGACCTTCTTCGGCTCGCAGCGATAATATCATAAACGTTCATCATTAAATTCATGATCGGAGCCTTAGTTGGATTTAGATCTGAATTATCCCGTTCCTAAACCGCTTCGCGGCGATTTCGGCATCGGCGCGGTGGGCGCCGGGTTTATTATGCGGGATGTTCAATTAACCGCATACGCGGCAGCCGGTTTCAACATCGTCGGCATCACTTCCCGAACGCCCGAGATCGCGCGGGAAGTAGCGGACTTGCGAAGCATACCGCGCGTATACGAGACGCTGGAAGAGATGGTACGGGATCCCGCAATTGAGATCCTTGATATCGCTGTCCCGCCTGACAAGCAGCTTGATATCGTGCGCCGCGCTCTTCACCATGGCGCGCAACTGAAAGGCATTCTGGCGCAAAAACCGCTGGCGGTAACACTCGAGGATGCCGTCGAAATCGTTCGCCTCTGCGATGAAGCGCATGTTGTGCTGGCGGTGAATCAAAACATGCGCTACGACCAATCAATCCGGGCGCTCAAGAATCTATTGAACCGCGGCGATCTGGGCGCACCGGTACTCGCCACCATCGAGATGCGCGCTGTGCCACACTGGCAGGCTTGGCTGCGCGAATACGGCCGGCTGACGCTGCTCAATATGAGCATTCATCATCTGGACAGCTTTCGTTATCTGTTTGGCGATCCTGAATCGATTTTTGTAAGCGTTCGCAAAGATCCACGCACGCGCTTCCCGCATGAAGACGGCATCTGCCTGTACATTCTCGAATACGCGAATGGGCTAAGAGCCGCTGGCTGGGATGACGTTTGGGCCGGACCCCGCACCGAACGCGACGATCTTAATCCGTATATCAAATGGCGTGTGGAAGGCGTTGATGGTTTGGCCGAAGGGACTCTCGGCTGGCCCAAATATCCGAACCGCGAACCCAGCACGCTGCGCTTCACAAGCCTTTCGCAGCCGGGCGTCTGGATTACGCCGCGCTGGCCGGAAGTTTGGTTCCCCGACGCCTTCCAGGGCCCGATGGCGGACCTTATGAACGCTATCGCGTCCCAGTCAGAACCAGCCATCAGCGGGCGCGACAATCTTGGAACAATGGCGCTTATTGAGGCCGGCTATAAATCCATGCACGAGCACCGGCCGGTCAATATTTCAGAGATTGCGAAAGCGACTCCGGCGCTTTCCACGAGAGGCTAAGGGATGGCACGGCGCGGATCGTCTCCGACCATGAAAGACATCGCCGCCCGCGCGAATGTCTCCATCGGCACCGTTTCGCGCGTTTTGAACCGGCACGATGACGTCGATGAAAAGCTTCGCCTGCGGGTCGAGACCGTAGTCCGCAAACTCGGTTACCGCTTGAATCAGCGGACCCGCAGCGTCGTTCACACCAAATCGCGCATCATCGGCCTGGTGCTCTGCAATGATTTCGGTTTAAGCTCGGCCCAGTCGCTGCTGTTGTTGGGCGTTGAAGAATATTGCGCTCAGCACGGCTATTACCTGCTCTTCGCGCGGCATCAGTTTCCCGCTGATTTGAGTGCGCAACACTTGCGCATCCCTAGCGTCATTGAAACGCCTGGGCTGGCCGATTGCGTCATCATCGCGGGCACGGTGTATCAAAACATTCTGACCGCCTTCGCCAAGCATGGCTTCCGCTACGTGCTGTTGGGCAATCATGTGGTGGATCCAGGGAAGGACGAACCGGCCAGCAGCCGCGTGCAATATAACGATGAGGCGGGCTGCTACGAAGCGACGGGCTACCTCGCGCAACTCGGCCATACGCACATCTGGTACATCGGCGACGCCTCGCGTCCGTGGAACAAGAACCGTTATCGTGGATATACTCGCGCGATGGCCGATCTTGGCCTCGAACCGCATGTCCACACCATCGCTCTTTCCGATGACGAGTTCGAAAATGGACACGCGGCTGTGTCATACATACTGGAAGAGAAGTGGCCTGTAACCGCAATTCTTGCCGGCTCGGATGAGCTGGCTTTCGGCGCGCGCGAAGGCTTGAGGCAGCACCGGCTCGAAGTTCCAAAGGACGTGAGCATCATCGGCTTTGAGCATCAGGTGGGGCACTCGCGCGGATCGAATCTGACCAGCGTTTGTGTGGATATGGTAGAAGTCGGTCGACAGCTCGCAAAGCTCGCAATCGCCCAGATCGAATCCGAGAATCCGCACACTCGCGAGATCACCGTACCTTCCGTATTTGCGCGCCGCAGCACCTGCCGGCCGCTGCGCAAAGAAGAACACATGCTGTTATAGCTCAATGGTTCGGAGTTTATGTTTAAATCACTGTTCGTTGCACCGGCGCTCCTTTCGCTGGCAGCGCTCCCGCTCTTCGCCGCGGCCGGCGTCACTTATGAAGGCCAACACGGGCCCGGTCACGGCAAATACATCGTGCTTATTGCCGGAGACGACACCGAATACCACTCGGAAGAAGCGCTTCCACAATTAGCAAAGATTCTTGCCGTCCATCACGGATTCAAATGCACCGTTCTGTTTCCGATCAACCCCGCCGACGGCACCATCGACCCTACCTATAACCGCGGCATTCCAGGCCTCGAAGATCTCCGCAAAGCCGACCTGATGGTGTTGTTTATGCGCTGGCGCGATTTGCCCGACGATCAGATGAAAATGTTCATCGATTACATCGAATCCGGGCGGCCGATCGTTGCCATCCGAACCGGCACTCATCCATTTCAATTGACGACCAGCAAAACCTACGAAAAATGGTCATGGAACAGCAAAATTCCGGGATGGGAAGGCGGATTTGGCCGAAAGGTGTTGGGCGAAACGTGGGTCGCGCATCATGGCAAGCACGGGAAACAGAGTACCCGCGCCTTCTATGCACCCGGCGCTGCCGACAGCCCTATTTTGCGCGGTATTGGGAACGGCGAGATCTGGGTTCCAACGGAAGTCTATGAAGTTCGCTTGCCGATGCTTCCCACTTGCAATCCCTTACTGCTTGGACAGGTCCTCTCGGGCCTGCATCCGAACGATCCGCCGGTGCCCGGGAAAGTGAACGACCCGATGATGCCCGTTGCCTGGACGCATCCTTTCACAACAGATTCAGGCAAAGTCGCGCGCACGTTTACATCCACTATGGGAGCCGCCGACGATCTGGAAAGCGCGGCGCTGCGCCGTCTTCTAGTGAACGCTGTATATTGGGCCGTCGGACTCGAAGACAAAATTCCACCAAAAACCGACGTCGATCTGGTAGGCAATTACCACCCGCATTCTTATCTGGATCAGACCTACACGAAAGGCGTCAAACCGTCGGATTTAGCACTAAAGAAATGACGATCGTGAAGGCGGAATAGCGACCGGGACCGGGTCCGTTTCGTTTTGTCCCCTCGCACAGCCGTTTCGTCAAAATCCAGCAGCGGACTGAGGTTCATCACCGGCACACTAGAGGCCGGATGACCACCGATACGATTGCAGAACTTCAGAACGTCCATAAGCGGTTTGACAAAACCATCGCGCTCGACGGATTGAATTTACAGGTCGGCCACGGTGAGTTGCTCGCGGTACTGGGCCCGAATGGGGCCGGAAAAACCACGGCGATTTCTATCATGCTGGGCATTGAACGCGCCGATCGAGGATCGGCATATCTTTTCGGGCAATCACCCGAAGAGTGCGCCGCACGCCGACATATTGGAGTCATGATGCAAGAGGTCTATCTTGCTCCTGAATTGCGGGTTCGAGAGCACATCGAACTGATCGCCAGTTACTATCCCGATCCGCTGCCCACCGACGAGGCAATGGACCTCACGCAAACGAAATCG
>DAISJE010000289.1:0-6432 GCA_036821665.1 Bryobacteraceae bacterium
CATCGATGTAGCCGAGTTGCACGACTGCTTCACCATTGCCGAAATTGTTGCAAGCGAGGATCTCGGGTTTGTCGAAAAGGGGAACGGTGGCCCGTTCGCGGCGGCTGGTTGCACCACGATCAACGGTCCGATACCCATTAACACGAGCGGCGGACTGAAATCAACAGGTCATCCCGTGGGTGCAACCGGGGTGGGCCAGATCTGCGACGTGGTTACGCAGCTTCGAGGGGATGCGGGGGAACGGCAGACAGCGCGTCATCGAATCGGGCTGGCTCAAAACCTGGGGGGTTCGGGCGCAACCTGCGTCGTCACCATACTGGAAGCCGCGCAATGAGTTTAGACGAACGCAACGGTGTGGTGTATACGGAAACGATTGTCCATTCGCCGCCTGAGCAATATGCGTGCGATGCTCCGTATCAGCTTGCGATTATCGATCTGCAGGCGGGAGGGCGTCTGACTGTGCGAGTGCTCGGGAAAACTCCTGAAGAGCGGGCGCATATTGGCGATCGGGTAATGTTCCTGGAAGAGAAGAACGGAGTGTCGTATTATCGAAAGGCTTAGACCGTATCCGATACGTCAAATTCCGTAAACGACGACCCTGCTCCGATGTAAACAGGAGGCGTCCGAATTCCGCGTTGAGTAACGTGTCCCGCCGATAGCTCGCGCACATAATTCCGCTTGGAGAATGTCCAGGGCCTAACAGTAGGTGGCCAAGCTCATGCGCCATGACGTCTCCAAGAATGATGAAAAAATCGTGAGACTCGCTCGCCGTCCGCACGCGATCGACAAACACCCATGCTTGCGTCCCGGCTGCGAAGCCCAGCTCTTTCGATAACGGATGGAAGTGCGTCGCCATTCGGTCGGGAATGAGTTTTAACACCAATCCGCGGTTATCGCCGCAAGTCGCGGGCTGATTCAGTTTTGCATCCGAAGGCACCCACTGTAACCAGGACAACCCGACGCCCGAACGGTAGAAAATGCGGTTCACTTCGATTTCTGATTTCGTTAGCGTCTCGGCGGACAGGCTGGCGTAATCGTAAAGGCAGACCTTAAATCGCGGGCTGGCTTCGCGTTCGTTAAGCTGTGCCGCCCCCAACGGAATCACACTTGCTATTGCAAGTGCCGCGACGCATGCCTTCGATGCGAGCATGCCTTAGTCTCGGGTAAATTCCGGTTCTCGGCGATCAAACGAATGTCAAATTGAAGTCAGTTTGCAAACGATTCTAAGCGCACAAGTAGAAACAAGAACACAAGCTCTTCGGGTGCGTGCCTTGTAAGGTTGAGATATGAGCCAGACGAGAAAACTTGGAAACAGTGATCTGAATATTACGGTGCTTGGCGTAGGAGCGTGGGCGATGGGCGGTAGCGGATGGAAGTTTTCCTGGGGCGAACAGGATGATGCCGATTCCGCGGCGGCAATTCGCGCGGCGCTCGATGCCGGGGTGAACTGGATCGATACGGCAGCTATTTATGGGTTGGGTCACTCCGAAGAGGTAGTCGGTAAGACGCTGAAGAGTGTGAAGAACAAGCCCTACATTTTCACGAAGTGCGAACGCCGTTGGAATGAAAAAGGCGATATTTCTCCCTCATTGAAAGCTTCCTCCATCCGCAAAGAGTGCGAAGACAGCTTGCGACGTCTTCAAGTGGATGTTATCGACTTGTATCAGGTTCACTGGCCGGAGCCCGATCAGGACATCGAAGAGGGCTGGACGGAGATGGCTCGTCTAAAGGAAGAAGGAAAAGTTCGCTGGATCGGCGTTTCGAACTTCAATGTGGAGCAGATGAAGCGTGCAATGAAGATTGCTCCCATCACGTCGCTGCAGCCGCCGTATTCGCTGCTCGCCCGAAACGCCGAACCGGAGATTTTGCCGTTTGCGAAGGAAAACAAAATCGGAGTCATCGTCTACTCACCCATGCGTGCGGGCTTGCTGACCGGAAAGATGACAAAGGAACGCGCGCTCAATCTACCCGCGGGCGATTGGCGCAGCCGCGATCAGGATTTCAAGGAGCCGAAGCTAAGCCAGAATCTTGAACTGGTCGACATACTGCGGAAAATAGGTGACACGCACGGTAAAGCGCCCGGCGAGGTAGCCTTGGCTTGGGTCCTGGCCAATCCCGCTGTCACAGGCGCCATTGTCGGCTTGCGCAGGGCGGATCAAATTCACGGCACTCTCGGCGCGCTGAATTTCCGGCTCTCACCGGATGAGTTGTCGCGCATCCAAGCGTTTTTCGAGAGAGACGTCACCGAGCCGCGCGCCTCAGCGAGCGGTGTTCGCTAAGGTAACCGGGGAAAATCGGGGACACTCCGGGCTAAAATCCGAATCTCCGCAGTGTCCGATCAGCAGGCGTGTCCCCGATTTTTTACCCGCAGCAAGCATGTTCGCTGAGTAACTACACGTTGCTGCGACTACGTTTGCTGACCCAGTAAACAGGCAGTCCGCACAGCACGATCAACAGCCCCGGCCATGTTGTCGCAGGCCGGAAAGCAAACAAGCAGACGAGTACAGCGCTAGCGCCCAGGATGTAAATAAGCGGTACGACAGGATAGCCCCAGGTTCGATATGGGCGCGGGGCGTTCGGAGCTTTGATGCGCAACCGAATAATTCCGGCTATTGTGAGCACATAAAAAATTAGAGCGGCGGAAATCACGTAATCGAGCAAATTACTATACAGGCTTCCGTACGTGTGTGTTGCGAGGTCGTAAGTACGCGGCAGCACCAGCGCCGCCGACCAGATGCCTTGCAGCAGCAACGACCAGCCCGGTACGCGAGCACGGTTGAGGGTTCCCGCCGCAGATGGAAAGAGGCCGTCCTGCGCCATCGAGTAATAGACTCGGGGGCCGGCAAGAATCAGGGCGTTCATACAGCCAAATGTCGAGATCATGATGGCAACCGCCATCAGGGCTGTTCCCAACCCTGGAAAGATAACCTGCAGCATGGCTGTAGCGACGCGGTCGGCCGGAGCATGCTGAATGGCCCCAAGCGGCAGGACCAGAAGGTATGCCACATTTGCGAGCAAATAGAGACCCGTGACGCAGATAGTGCCGATGGCGAGAGCGCGAGGCATGGTGCGGCCTGGGTCCTTTACTTCACCGCCCGCGAAAGTGATGTCGTGCCATGAATCGGCCGAAAATAAAGAACCGGATTGCGAAACGCAAATCGCGGCGAACAGGCCAAATGCGGTAAGCGCGCTTAGCGAGGCACTAATAGGTGTCACGTCGCGCGGAGTCCAGAAGTGGCGAAAATTCGTTGCGACAACGCGATGGCTCCAGAAAATGAACCCAAGCAGAATGAGTCCGGCCAGTGCCACAATTTTGGCTGAGGTGAAAAGGTTCTGAACGATCTTGCCGTAGCGTATACCGCGGCTGTTGGTCCAAGTAAGAACTGCGGTCACTAGAATGGCAAGCAATTGTCCAGTCGACAGCGAAAAGGCGTAGCCGTTCGAGACATGGACCGGTGCAATCAGGTAGTTCTGTTCGGAAATTGCCGGCCAAAGGACGCCCGTAAATCGAGCAAAGGCAACTGCAACCGCAGCAATGGTGCCGGTCTGAATGACTGCAAAAAGGGTCCAGCCATATAAGAAGCCTAGAATGGGCGAGAACGCTTCGCGAAGGTAGACGTACATGCCGCCAGCCTTCGGCATCATTGCCGCGAGTTCGCCGTACGATAGCGCCGCCGCGACGGTTAGAACGGCAGTTAGGAGCCACGCAACGAGCAACCAACCGGCACTTCCGATACTGCGCGCCATATCGGCGGGCACGATAAAAATGCCGGAGCCGATCATGACGCCCATTACGATCATGGTCGAATCGAACAAGCCAAGTTCACGAACGAACCCGGTATCGCGATCGACCGTCTCGGCCCGGACTCCTTTAGCGCCGGTTGACATCTGCTTACCGGTTCTGTGACATAAATCTGCGCGGGCGCGAGGCAATTGCGCGCTCCACCAGCAGGCGTACTGCTTCCGCTTCGGCGGTCGAAAGCTCCATCCGAGGCGGCCGGACGAGACTGGAACCCATACCCGCAAGTTCCTGCGCATATTTGATGAGCTGCACAAATTTGGGAACGGTATCCAAGCGGAGCAACGGAAGAAACCACTTGTAGATCTCGAAGGCTTCGGCCTTTTTGCCGGCTGCGGCAAGTTCGAATAATTCTACGGACTCGGCTGGGAACGCATTGACCAAGCCCGCGATCCAACCTGTTGCACCCGCGTACACAGCCTCGACGATGAGATCGTCCACGCCACAAAGAATTTGCAAGCGCTCGCCCGCCAAACTGCGCAACGCGGCGATCCTTCGCACATCGGCGCTCGATTCCTTGATCGCGTGCAGATTAGGATACGTTTCGAGCAGCTCCGTCACCTGTTCCGGAAGAAAATCCGTCTTATATGCGATCGGGTTGTTGTAGAGCATGCACGAGAGGCCAGTGGCGCGAACAACAGCGCTCACGTGAGCTTTCATCTCACGCCAATCGCCGATATAGACATAGGGCGGCAGCACCATCAGGCCATCACAGCCGGCCTTCTCGGCATCTTCGGCGAGTTCCACGGCTTCGGCCGTGCTCAGGGCGGCGATACCGGCAATAACCGGCGCACCATTTCTCAAGGCCCCAAGTGCCGTTTTAAGCACGGTAGCTTTTTCTTTGCGCGTCAGCGTCGCGCCTTCCCCAAGAGAGCCCAGCGCGACAATCCCGGTACAGCCGTTGTCAATCAGCCAATCGCAATGCCTTGCAAAGAAATCATGATCGACGCTGCCGTCCGCGCGGAAAGGTGTCGTGATCGCCGGAATGACGCCGTGCCATTGCGTTGCCTGCATGCTATGTGTTTTTCTCCATCGGGATGCCCCAGCAAAAAGGATCAAGTTCGTCGAGGATCAAACATGCTTCTGACGTTACGAATGCCGAGCCGCGTATGAACGGAACGATTTTCCCGTCGACTATTTGGACGTGAGCTTGAAAGACGCTGCCGGTAATGCTCTCCTGAACCCACATCTCGCCCTCTTTCAATTTGCCGTCGGCGTATAGACATGCCATTTTGGCGCTGGTTCCAGTTCCGCACGGGGAGCGATCATAGCTTTTTCCGGGACATAGGACGAAATTACGGCTGTTCGCATCTGGATTGCGCGGCGCAGCGAAGACTTCAATGTGATCGATCACGCCCCCATTCTCTCCTGCAAGACCATCGCGCTCTAATGCCTGCCTCACACGCCACGTGAAGTCGGTTAATTCATCCAGTTTGTCGAGCGACAGCGCAATGGGGCTTCCACCTTTTATTTGAAAGAACCAGTTTCCGCCCCAGGCGATATCGCCCGTTACCGTTCCGAAGCCGTTTACCGCAACGGACACATCTTTGCGATAGCGATACGCCGGAACATTTCTCACCGTTGCTGCACCGTCCTTGTGTAATTCGGCGCTGACAATTCCGACCGGCGTTTCGATCCTGACATGCCCCGGCTCAATTCGTCTCAGCCACGCCAGAGTCACGACCAGCCCGATGGTTCCGTGGCCACACATTCCGAGATATCCAACGTTATTGAAGAAGATCACACCGGCCTGGCAAGACGGATCTGACGGTTCGCAAAGTAGCGCACCCACAATCGCATCTGAACCGCGAGGTTCGTTTACGATTGCTGACCGGAAATGATCGAACCGTTCACGAAAAACAACGAGGCGCTCGCGAATAGAACCGCTCCCCAGATCGGGGCCTCCGCTCACCACCAGCCGCGTCGGTTCGCCTCCGGTGTGCGAATCGACCACTTGGATACGCATGTTACAGCAGCCTCTCGACATCAAGGTCGCACAGGTTTGCAACTAGGATGTCGGGTCGCGCCGCCTCCAATTCCGCCATAGAAGCGAGCCCGGTCCCGACGGCAATAGATTGAAAGCCATTAGCCTTTGCTGCCTGAATATCGTTCGTGTGATCGCCAATAAGCGAGATGCGAGTGCGGTTTGCAATCAAACCTTCTCTTTTCGCTCGGGAGACGGCAATTCGCGCCAGGCGGGCGCGCGTGCTGCCGTCCTCGGCAAACGCTCCTATTGAAAAATATTCGCGCAATCCCGCCTGTTCGACTTTTTTCCAACCAATCGCACTGAGGTTGCCCGTCACAAGACCCATCACTGCGCCTCGTAAACGCAACTTCCTCAACGTTTCCAAGACACCCGTGCAAACGCATGCGCTGAGATCCCCCACGCCATTCGCCGAATAGTATGTCTGACACTCGACTACGATCCTGCGCAGCGATCTTCGAATACGGTTCTCGCTCTCCCCGCAGGCCCGCAGCATCACGGCGATAAGATCGCGATCCAGCATACCCGAAGTGGGAATGCCGTCAAGCGTCGTTTCGTGCCCGGTCACGCGGCGAATTCCTTCGATTAGGGCATCTCGGTGATGCTGCGCCGCGCCGCGCATCAAGGTCCCGTCAATATCGAATAGTAC
>DAISJE010000290.1:0-6395 GCA_036821665.1 Bryobacteraceae bacterium
AGACTGCTGAAGCGCTTGCCGGAGTAGTCGCCATTGAAGGTCGGCCAGTCTTTCGAGAGCGGCTTGAGCAGATTCTGCAGGTTTAAGCCTTCGTCCGCGCCGAAGCAAGCCGGCGCAATTGTGCACAGAAGGAGAACGGCGGAGAGGAATTTCTGCATGGTTACTTCAAGGTCTCCAGATAAGCGAATAGATTGTGGATGTCTGCGTCGGTATACTTGCTGGTCAACTCGCGATGAGCTTCCAGGGGATCGCGAATTTCGACCTTTACATCCTTGAGAGGCCAAGAGCGGTACCAACCGTCCTGACAAACCACCGCAATGTTGAACTCATCCTTATGAGCAATCTTGCCTTCGTAGCGCGTCCCATTGGGCAATGTGACGGTCGCCGTCCTTGGGACTTCTTTTCGCCCCGGATAGACCATTTCCTGCTGCAAATCGATTGGTTTGAGCTTTTTCGCAATACCGGCCAGATCTCCGGTGACTGAGTGGCAATGGGAACAATTGCCGGCTCCATAGAAGAACTGCTTGCCTGCTTCGGCATTTCCGGTCAGCAACTTTTGGACCGGGTAGTCGCCGGAGACATGCCCGCTGTGAAGCGCAGCGTATGCCTGATGATGCAGAAAGGCGACGATGTCTTTAACCTGGGTATCTTTCAAGGTCGAGAAGGCGGGCATGCCTTTATCCGGGCGACCGTTGCGAATGACAGGCGTTATAAGATTGCCGCCATTATCATGGTTCACGAGCACGGAGCGAACCAGATCAGGCGCACGCGCTCCGGTCGCATCTTCGCCATGGCAGAATCCGCAGTTAGAGCGGAACAATGCCTGGCCTCGTTCTACGGCGGCCGGGGCTTCGGCCGGTTCTTCTTGCATGGCTGACGCCATGGCCGGCCAGAGCAGGAGGGCGGCTATCGAGCACACCGCGAGTGAGCAGCTTTTCATAAAATCTCAGTATTTCAGAACGCGCTAAACGGTGCAGATCTCAACGGCTTGTGCGAGCGATGTGAGCGGATCCCGGACGGGCGTGTATTCGTGCGCTACGACGCCGGTGAATCCGAGGTCTGCAATCGACTGGGCGACGAAATGATAGTTCAATTCCTGCGTCTGATCGATTTCGTGTCGTCCCGGATTGCCGCCCGTATGAAAATGCGCAATGTACTGGATGTTTTCACGAATCGTGCGGACGATGTCGCCTTCCATGATTTGCATATGGTAAATGTCATACAGCAACTTCACGCGAGGTGAGCCGACGCGTTTCATTACACCGACTCCCCAGATTGTGTGTTCGCACATGTAATCCGGGTGATTTACTTTGCTGTTGAGCAATTCCATACAGATGGTCACGCCTTTGTCTTCAGCGTGTGACTTTACTTTATCGAGAAAGAGAACGCAGTTGTCGGCGCCTTGCTGATCGGGCATTCCCCGTCTGCTGCCGGAAAGAGTGATGACGTTCGGACATCCTGCGGCGGCTGCAAGATCAATTCCTTCGCGGATGGACGCTTCGAGGCGCGCATGGTTCTCCTTGCTGTTGATTCCGTCGGGAATGGTTCCTCCATATGGAGGCGGCAGCATGGTGGGAACCAAGCCATATCTTTTGAGAATCGGCCAGTCCTGCGGGTCAATGAGATCGAAACCAAAAATGCCAAGCCGCGCGGATTCCCGGCACATGTCATCCAGGCTCATCTTCCGGCCGCGGAAAACGCCTTTGGTCACGCTCTGCTTCAAGCGGCCTCGGACGGTCTTCGAGTGCGCGTTCGCCAACCTAGACCCAGCCAGGGTCGAAGTTGCGAGTGCGGGTAGAAACCCTCGCCTTGTCATCTTGTAAAAACGATTCTATGCCAGTACTTAACGGTCGTTTCGATGCACTTCGAGGCAGGCCAGAAAATCTTCACTTAAACTGAGATATATTTCTTGACAGCATGAAATGTTCATGATTGACTGGGTGAAAAGTTGATTCACACTCGCCGTAGTCTCCTCCAAACCTTACCGGCGTTGGCCGCCTGTTCTCCGCTCCTGTGCTCCGGCGAAGATCCCGGGCACGGTCCCGACCTTCACTTTCCAAACAAGCCGCGCCAAAGACTGGCTGTTACGTCATACCCATTTAGAGGGTATATCCAGAGTCCGACAAACAAAGCATTCGATCCCAATAAACAGAGGATGGATCTTACCGAATTCGCCGCGTTTGTCGTGAAGAAATTCGGAGTTCACAACATCAATCCTTTGAGCAGTCATTTCCGCTCTACTGAGGATGCCTACCTGGATGAATTGCGGACCGCCGTGGCGAAGGCTGATTCGCACATCGTCGGTTTGGGCCTTTCGGGCGGCCATTTCTATGATGTAGATAAGAGCAGGCGCCAAGCAGCGGTCGATTACGGCCGCAAGTGGATCGATATTGCTGTCAAAATTCAATCGCCGAGCGTGCGCCAGCACGTCTCGGGACAGAAAGGCACAAAGCCCGATGTAGCTTTAGCGGCTGAAAGCCTCGGACAGCTCGCCGAGTACGGTTCAAAGCACAACATCATCGTAAATCTGGAAAACGATAATCCGGTTGCGGAGAATCCGTTTTTTCTGGTCGACGTCATTCAGCGAGTCAACAGTCCTTATCTGCGCGCGCTGCCGGATTTCGGCAACTCTCTCCAGGGCCAGAATCAGGAATACAACGAAAGAGCTGTAAAGGCAATGTTTAAGTATGCCTACGGAATGGCTCATGTGAAGGACACCATCACAGATGAGGACAAGATTTATACCGTGAACCTGAAGAACATGTTTGCCATCGCAAAAGACAGCGGCTACAAAGGCTACTTTTCGATGGAATACGACACCAGCTCAGGCGACCCGGTTCAGGGGACACAAAAGCTGGTTCAAGAAAGTCTAATGTACTTAGCGTAAGGAGATCTTTGCAATGGCGAAAGAAATGAATCGTCGCAGTTTTATCGGCAGCAGCACCGCTGGTCTGGCCGCGCTCGGGGGTGTGACGTTTTTAGCCAAGCCGGAGCGGGTCTTCGGCGCAAACGACCGGGTGAGAGTCGCGATTTGCGGATTGCACGGCCGTGGAGGGGACCATCTTCACAATTTTTCGCAAATTAAAAACGCTGAAATTGCCGCATTCTGCGACATCGATGAAAGCGTTCTTCAGAAGCGGTTGGCGCAGATGGAAAAGATGGGGCTGCCCAAGCCCACCACCTACGTCGATATACGAAAGCTACTTGACGACAAGTCGATTGACGCAATATCCATCGCCACGCCCAACCACTGGCATTCATTAATGGCGATCTGGGCGTGCCAAGCAGGCAAGGATGTCTATGTGGAAAAACCCTGCTCGCACAATTTGTGGGAAGGGAAGCAGTTGGTTGCAGCCTCTCAACGGTACAACCGTATTGTTCAGCATGGAACCCAGATCCGTTCGGCCACAGCCGCGCGCGAAGCGGTTCAAAAACTTCACAACGGTGTGGTTGGCGATACGTATATGGCGCGCGGACTCTGCTATAAATGGCGCGATACTATCGGCCATAAGCCTGTATCGGAGGTGCCGCCGGGCGTCGATTACGATTTGTGGACGGGCCCTGCTCCGAAGCACGCTTTCACGCAAAACCGGTTTCATTACAACTGGCACTGGTTCTGGTATTACGGAAACGGCGATATCGGCAACCAGGGAGTTCATCAGGTAGACATGGCGCGCTGGGGTATGGGAGTCGGATTTCCGAACCGGGTGAGCGCCATCGGCGGTCATTTCATGTTTGATGACGACCAGGAGACTCCGAACGATCTGAACTGCGCCTTCGAGTTCGATCTACCGGATGGAAAGCGCAAGATGATTACGTTCGAGGTGCGGCACTGGATTACTAACCACGAGGCAGGCATCGGAACTCCGGAGCTCGGAACTCCTGAACCGAAACGCTCCGCCGGTCAGCCAAAGCTTGGGCCGCTCTCAGGGGGTCACAATACCGTCGGCGACATCTTCTACGGCTCGAACGGATATTTAGCGACAGGCGATGAAGATGCTTGCACCTACGTCGTGACGTTGGGGCGGGATCAGGAAGTGCAACCGGCGATTCATGGAGGAAGCGAACGGGCTCACTTCCAAAATTTCATCGATTGCGTTGCGAGCCGGAACAAGGCAGATCTGCATGCACCTATCGAAGAAGGGCACATTTCAACCGCGATGGTACATCTGGCAAACGCATCCTACCGCTTAGGCCGAACCATAAACTTTAATCCGGAAACGCAAGAGGTTATTGGAGATCCGGAAGCCGCCACGCTTCTGCGCGATGGAGACCGCGGCTATCGCGCTCCGTTTGTCGTGCCGGAAGAGGTATAGGTCCGGCAAGGCTAAAGTCGGCCAAATTGCTCTCACTCGTCTGGTTATGAAATCGAAGACCGCTCCCTTCGGGCTTGAGAAAACTGGCGGGACAGACAGCCGCGCCGCACGGAGCGATGATCGAAAAATCGGGGACACGCCTGCTGATCGGACACCGCAGCGGTTCGGATTCTAGCCCGGAGTGTCCCCAATTTTTCTCCGTCCGTCACACCTGCAACACGTCGCCTTTTCGCGCAACCATGGCATAAAGCACCGGGGCTAAAAAGATAGACAGAAATAACCGCGAGATCATCCCGCCGACGATCACGATCGCGAACGGTTTCTGCGAATCGCTTCCGATTCCGGTGGACATCGCCGCGGGCAGAAGGCCGAAGCAGGCTACCAGAGCTGTCATTGCTATGGGCCGTAGACGCAGCACGGAAGCTTCGAGTGTCGCCGTCATGGGGTCTTTCCCTTCTAATCGCAGCTTGTTGATGAACGAATAGAGAATAACGCTGGTCTGCACCGCCAGGCCCATTAGCGCGACAAATCCTAACATCGATGAAACGCTGAAAGTCGTTCCCGTGATGCGCAGCGCGATTAATGCTCCTACGGGTTGCGTAATCAGCACGCTGAAAAAAATGATCAGGGGGAATTTTAAATTGCCGTAGAGAGCAAATAGGATAAGCAGAATCAAGAGCACGGTCAACGGCAGAATAATTCTCATTTGGGCCATCGAAGACAAATAATCCTGGTATTCGCCACCCCAATTGAATGTGTACCCGATGGGCAATTTGACACTTCGCGCTACTTTTCTGCGTGCTTCACCAACCGCGCTGGCCAGATCGCGGCCATCAACGCTGAACTGTACTCCGATATAGCGCGAATTCGCTTCTCTATAAATCAGCGACGCGCCGTTCTCCACGTGAATATCGGCGAACTGGCTCAAAGGGAGGTGCTGGCCGTCCGGCGTCGTGATCAAAAGATTCTTAATTGAATTCTCGTCGCTGCGAAATTGCTCCTGCATTCGTACTACAAGATCAAACTGCTCTTCTCCCTGGATGACCTGGCTGGCAGCGGTTCCTCCCAGGGCGGTCTCGATCAGATTATTCACGTCGCTCACGTTCAATCCGTACCGCGCGATCCTGGCGCGATCCGGCTTAATAATCAGGCTCGGCTGACCCAACTCGCGAACGATGACGACATGCGTTATTCCGCGCACTTGAGAAAGGATGTTTTTAACCTGGTTTGCTTTCTGGTCCAGTACCTTCAGATCGGAGCCAAAGATTTTTACGGCCAGCAGGCTCTTTAAGCCGGTCTCGGCCTCATCCACGGCATCCTCGGCGGGTTGCGTATAGTTGAAAATGACTCCAGGGAAGGCAGAGAATCTTCGTTGAAGGGCATTGATGAGTTCCGGCTTCGTATGGATCTTGCCATGCCACGAAGCATCATCGTAGGGCCGCAGGCCAACATAGAACTCGTTATTGAAAAAACCTGTAGGATCGGTGCCGTCGTCAGGACGTCCTAATTCATTCGCGACCGTAGTTACTTGAGGAAAGCTCAGCAGAATATCGCGAATTTGCGGCGAGAGCCTTGAAGCCTCTTCGAACGAAATGGTATAGGGCGTAGTGGCGCGTACCCAAAGCGCTCCCTCATCCAGGTGCGGCATGAATTCCGCACCTATCCCCGGAATTAAAACCAACGAAGCCAGGAAAATAATGAGGCAGGCCAACACCGTAAGGACGCGGTGGCGTAAACATACTGCAAGCCCCCGGCCGTAAGAATCGCGAATGCGATCGTAAATTCTAAGCTCCGGTTCGTGCACATGTTTGCGCAGGAAGTACGCGCAGAGCACGGGCAAAAGAGTAAGGGCGCAGAAAAGAGAGCCGATTAGCGCAAAGCACATTGTATCTGCCATCGGCCGGAAGAGGCGCCCCGAAGGGCCGGTCAGCACATAAATAGGAAGATAGCCGGCGATGATTACGGCAATAGCATAGAAGATGGGCCGCTCGACGTCGCGCGCCGCTGCGCGGATCACATCCAGAAGGCTGTAGCTTTGGCCGTGCCGCGCCGCCAGTTCGCGGAAAATATTTTCCACCA
>DAISJE010000291.1:0-6380 GCA_036821665.1 Bryobacteraceae bacterium
AGCCCATTCAGCGCCAGGGCTGATGCGGCGGTCATGCCAGCTTTGGATCAGCCCGTTGCGTTGCAGGAGCTGCAGGTGCCGTTCAAGCTCATTGCGCAACTCTTCATCTTTATGCGAGTAGGAATAAAAGAGTTCGAGCACGCTGCACCGGAGTCGCTCTCCATAATAGCCAGAGCGCGTTATTGCATCGCAAAGCCTAACGGTATAAAGATCTCGTGCTTATGCGCGAGCCGGATCGATGCTATTCGGATTGAGGCCGAGTTCTTGTATAGCTTGCGAAGCGCGGGCGGCGTCGTAACGCCCCCACTGTGCGAGGCGGGACAATGCCGCAGCCGTTATGCTGGCGGCGTCCACTTCGAAAAATCTGCGCAGGTGTTCGCGGTTATCGCTGCGGCCGAAGCCGTCGGTGCCGAGCGCGGTAAGCCGGCCCGGTAACCAGGGCGAAATCTGATCGGCGACGACTTTCATATAATCGGTCGCCGCGATAATCGGCATATCGATATTGCCAAGCGATTCGAGCAGGAACGGTTTGCGCGCCGGTTCGTTCGGATGAAGCCGATTCCAGCGATCGACCGTCAGCGCATCGCGCCGCAGTTCGGTGTAGCTGGTAACGCTCCAAACATCTGCACCGATGTTATATTTTTCGGCCAGAAGCTTTTGCGCTTTCAAGGCTTCGTTCAGAATGGAGCCACTGCCGAATAGCGTTACCTGCGCCGCTCCTGTTTCCGATCGTTTAAAGCAATAAATGCCGCGCAGAATTCCTTCCTGCAGATTCGGAATGTCCGGCATGGGCGGCTGGACGTAATTTTCGTTGCCGACCGTCAGGTAGTAGAAGTGGTCCTCGTTGTTCTCATACATCGTCCGGATACCGTCTTGCACGATAACCGCGATTTCGTAGGCCCAGGCCGGATCGTAGCTCCGGCAAGTGGGAACGACGCTGAAAAGCACATGGCTGTGGCCATCGTCATGTTGCAGACCCTCGCCGAGCAGCGTCGTACGGCCCGCCGTCCCACCGACCATGAAACCTTTACCGCGTGAATCCGCGAACGCCCAGACCAGATCTCCCATCCGCTGAAAACCGAACATCGAATAGTAAATGAAGAAGGGAATAGCGGGGACACCGAGGTTTGCGTAGGCGGTCCCGGCGGCGGTCAGCGACGCCATCGAGCCCGCCTCCGTAATGCCTTCTTCGAGGATCTGACCGTCCTTCGCTTCCTTGTAATACATCAGGACGTCACTATCGACCGGCCGGTAAAGCTGGCCGCCAGCCGCGTAAATACCGCGCTCGCGGAACATGGATTCCATGCCGAAGGTGCGCGCCTCATCGGGAATAATCGGCACAATATATTTGCCGATATCCGGTAGTTTGATCAATGACTTGAGGACGGCGACAAATCCGGTGGTAGTGGAAGCCTCGCGGCCGCGCGACCCCCCCAGCACTTCGTGGAAGGTCTCAAGAGATGGAGCTTTCAACTCGATCTTTTTCGGAGCGCGCGCCGGAATATAACCGCCTAAAGCCTTGCGGCGTTCCTGAAGATACGCTATTTCGGGGCTATCGTCCGGTGGACGAAGGAATGCGATGGAATGGATTTGTTCTTTGCTCAGGTTCAGGTTAAAACGATTGGCGAGATAGAAAAGCTCTTCTTCGTTCAGCTTTTTCTGCTGGTGCGTAATGTTCTTGCCTTCGCCGGCTTCACCAAGTCCATAACCTTTGACCGTCTTGGCAAGAATTACCGTCGGCTGGCCTTTGTGTTCAATGGCACGTTTATAGGCGTTATAGATCTTTACCGGGTCGTGCCCACCACGGCGCAGAGTAGCGAGTTGCTCATCTGTTTTGTCTTCCACTAGCTTGAGCAACTCGGGATATTTACCAAAAAATTCCTTACGAACGTAAGCGCCGCCGCGCGTTTTGTAATTCTGATACTCGCCGTCGACGCATTCCTCCATGCGCTTCACCAGCAGGCCGCTGGTATCGCGAGCGAACAACTCGTCCCAATCGCTGCCCCACAGGACTTTGATGACGTTCCACCCTGCACCGCGGAAAATGCCTTCCAGTTCCTGAATTACGCTGCCGTTACCGCGAACCGGGCCGTCCAGGCGCTGCAAATTACAATTCACGACAAAAGTCAGGTTGTCGAGTTTTTCACGAGAGGCAATGTGGAGTGCCCCGGTCGACTCGGGCTCATCCATTTCTCCATCGCCCAAAAATGCGAAGAGCCTGCGATCGGTCTTCGGCAGAATGCCGCGATTTTCGAGATACCGAATAAACCGCGCATTGTAGATGGCATTAATAGGCCCGATGCCCATGGATACCGTCGGAAACTGCCAGAAATTCGGCATTAACCAGGGGTGCGGGTAAGAGGACAGGCCGGGGTGCTCCCGCAGCTCATGCCGGAAGTTCAGAAGATGCTCCTCCGTCAGGCGGCCTTCGAGAAATGCGCGCGCATACATGCCCGGTGAGGCGTGACCCTGGTAATAAACGAGGTCTCCCGGCTGCCCATCGATACTGGCGCGGAAAAAGTGGTTAAATCCAACTTCGCTGATGGTTGCCAGGGAGGCGTATGTGGAGATGTGGCCGCCAATATTCGCATCGTATTTGTTGGCCCGGACCACCATCGCGGCGGCATTCCAGCGGATCAGGCTTTTGATGCGCCGTTCGAGGGCCCGGTCGCCCGGATAGGGCACCTCTTCGTGCGGGGGAATGGTATTGACATACGGCGTGTTGATCTCTTGCGGGACAGCAACCCCGAAGTTTCCAGCCCGGTCAAACAGTTGTTTTAGGAGATAGGACGCCCGGTCGGGCCCTTCTTCATCGATAACCTGTTCGAGAGCTTCGATCCATTCCGACGTCTCCTGTGGGTTCAGATCCGCCTGGCGTTCTTCTTTCGTCTTAAGCATGTTTGGTTCAGTAGCGGTTGCGGGCAAATTTAACAATACTTTTTCGGCTCGAAACGCACAACGGTATGTGCGCGCAGTTTCGCGTCACCCAGAGTACGGTACAACAGCCAGGCGCGGCGGCATGGCCGCAAAGCTGGCCAAAATAACAGGCTTACTACTTAATTATCGCCTATCGCTTGCATTTCTGGCTTCCGTCAGGCAATCTAAAAGGTTTTCGGAGATCATGCATTCTTAATGAAGGTGCGAGTCCTGTATCACGATCATTGCTTCGACGGGGCGGCATCGGCGGCTTTTGTGACCCGTTTCTTGGGGTGCAAGTTTTATCGCGATGCCATATTCGAATATACGGGGCTGGCCCACCGTGCCGACCAGCTATTCGAAGACTCGCTATTCGATGGCGACGCGAACGTCATTGTTGATTTTAAATACGCTACTCATCCGAATGTTACCTGGTGGTTTGATCACCATCAGAGCGCGTTTTTAAGCCCGGAGGACGCCGAGCATTTCCGGAATGACACTACCGGCCGGAAGTTTCTGGATCCAAGCTACCGTTCCTGCACGAAATTTATTTCGACTCTTGTGAAAGAGCGCTATGGATTCCAAGCTCCGGACCTTGACGAGCTGATTACATGGGCCGATATTGTCGATGGGGCGCTGTATGAGAGCGCGGAGGTCGCGGTAGAAATGCGTGCGCCGGCCATGAAATTGACACTCGTCATCGAAGGCAGTAAAGGGCCGAAGCTGGTGCAAAAAATCATCCGCCTCATGCAGCGCCAGACTCTGGCCGAGATTGCTGCCGACGCGGAAATTCAGGCTGAATACGACCGCCTCCACCAGACTCACCTGCGAAATATCGATTTGATTGGGAAGGCCGGATCATGCGATCGCGGAGTAATTTACTTCGACTTAGTGGATTACGGCATCGAGGGATACAACAAATTCATTCCGTATTATCTCTTCCCAAACTCGGCTTATACGGTTTCGGTTTCGACATCAAGCTTTCGGACCAAGGTTTCGGTAGGATCGAACCCCTGGGTGCATGAGCCGTTGCGGCACAATTTAGCGACTATTTGCGAGCGGTACGGAGGCGGCGGCCATCCGAAGGTAGGAGCGATCAGTTTTCCGATCGGGGCGGTGGTAGAAGCACGCAAGGCGGCGGCGGAGATAAGGGAAGAGCTGAAGAATTAAGTGGGAGAAGCTTAACCGCTTGCTTACGCGCGCGGCTCAGTTTCGGCTTGTTTTCCGTTATTATCGACCATCCACGCGATTTAACATCTACCACCAACAAGTTTCTCTACATGCTTGGCGAGAATATCCACCTCGATATTGACTAAATCGCCTACGCCGCGGCTATGCAATGCGGTGTGCTCATACGTATGCGGAATGATAGTGAAGCTGACAAGATCGTCCGCGATCTCAGCCACCGTCAGACTGATCCCATCAACTGCTACCGAGCCTTTCTCGACGATATAGCGCATCAGTTCGGTGGGTACACGAATTCGTAACCACCAGTTGTCGTTGCCGAGAGCCTTCAAGGCTACAATTTTCGCGGTCCCATCAACGTGTCCAAGCACGAAATGCCCATCGAGCCGGCTGTTCGCACGGAGCGGGCGTTCCAAGTTGACGGGTGAACCCGGCCTCAGACTGCCTAGATTCGTGCGCCGCAGGGTTTCGGGCGCGAGATCGGCCGAGAAGCGATCAGGCATTAGCTCTACTGCGGTCACACAAGCACCGTTCACGGCGATGCTTGCGCCAAGCGTAGCGTCGGACAGAATGCCTGAGCAGCCGATAGTCATTCGCGCGCCAACGGCCTGGGGTTGAAAATCCAGAACCTGCCCCAGCTCTTCAATAATTCCGGTAAACATTCTCAGCTCTTGACAAGGTAAGCTTCAACGGCAAACTCATCTTTTGCAACCGGATGAATTGTGACTCGTTCGAGAAGCATGGCATCCGCTCGCCGCATGCGTCCCGTGCCGCCGGCTACCGGAAGGCTCTTCAGACCGCCTAGAATTTTGGGAGCGTAATAGAAGAGCACTTTATCGGCAATCTGGCTGTCGAGCATGGTCCAGTTTACGTGGCTGCCGGCTTCGACCATTAGCGATAAATAGCGATGCTCCGCCAGATATTCAAGCAGCTTGCGAGGATCGGTACGGCCACCGGGACCATCTGCAATCAGCACGCGAACACCTGCTTTTTCAAGCGCGCTTCTGCGCTCGGTAGGCGCGGCGGAGGTGCCAACAACCATTACATCGTCCTTCGCGCTTGTAATCATTTTCGAGGCAAGCGAAATGCGAAGCTGCGAATCCAGAACGATGCGCAGCAAGGGCCGGCTGCGCTCGAGGCCGCTGCGGTCGGTAAGCAGGCAATCGTCCTGGGCAACGGTACCGCGGCCGGTTAGGATGGCATCTGAAAAATGGCGCACCTGTTGAACATCAGCGCGGGCAATCTCGCTCGTAATCCAGCCTATGTTGTCCTGAGGCGCAGCGATTTTGCCATCGAGCGTTAGAGCGGCCTTGACAGTAACTAATGGCAGACCGGTCTTCATGAAGTGGATGAATGGCTCGTTAAGCCGCTCGGCAGCCGCGGTATGTTCGTCTGAAATCGAAACTTCAATTCCAGCGGCGCGAAGTCGTTGAATACCCTGGCCGGCAACCTGCGGATTGGGGTCCTGCATGGCTACAACCACGCGTTTAACACCGGATTTAATTACCGCGTCCACGCAGGGGCTCGTGCGGCCGGTGTGAGAGCAGGGTTCCAGGGTTACGTAGAGAGCAGCTCCACGGGCCGCTTCGCCCGCTTCCTCGAGAGCGACAATTTCAGCATGCTTTACGCCGGCCCAGGTATGAAATCCCTGACCCACAACCTTGCCGTCGCGAACTAGCACCGCGCCCACCGCCGGATTCGGGCTGGTGCGGCCACGGCCCTGGCGAGCGACTTCCAATGCCTGCTGCATGTAATCGGACATGATCTTGAGCTGTTCAGTCGAACAGAGATTCTACGAATCTCTCCGGTTCGAACGGCAGCAGGTCGTCAATTTTTTCACCGACGCCAACGAAACGGATGGGCAGGTTTAATTCACGCGCGATGGCGACGACAACACCGCCCTTTGCGGTGCCGTCCAACTTGGTAAGAACGATTCCCGTGACACCCGCGGATTCGGTGAACTTACGGGCTTGCTCCAAGCCGTTTTGACCCGTAGTGGCGTCCAGTACGAGCCAGACCTCGTGCGGCGCTCCCGGCACTACCCGCTGGCAGGTACGGCGCATCTTCTCAAGCTCTGCCATCAAATTTTCTTTGGTGTGCAGACGTCCCGCGGTATCGATGATGACGTAATCGACGCCGCGTGCCTTGGCGGCCTGCAGGGCATCAAAAACAACCGCACTCGGGTCGGCGCCCGTTTTTTGACGAATCAGATCCACATTCGCGCGCTGCGCCCAAACCTCGAGCTGCTCGATGGCGGCGGCGCGGAACGTATCAGCAGC
>DAISJE010000292.1:0-6343 GCA_036821665.1 Bryobacteraceae bacterium
GCTCACGGGGAGAAACCTTTCGTAAGTCGTTGACGTTCATGCAGAGCCGCGACCATTCGGGAGCGGTTGAGCCAATTTTTCACAGACCCGCGACAGCACGTCTCTAACAACCAGGCATGCTGAACGCGCGAGCGGCAGTCGTGCCTGTCCCAGCGTAGGCTATACAAACTTCGGAACACCAACACTAGCCAGTCTAGAATCAAGTGACGAAGATGACAACGATTCTGGGCGCGGGCGGCCCAATCGGGAATGAACTTGCCGGCATTCTGGTCGCGAGAAATACGCCATTCCGATTGGTTAGCCGAAATCCCAAGCCAATTACAGGCGCTGAAGTGTTTCGAGCAGATCTTGCTGATCGGGATGCGACAATTCGGGCCGTCGCAGGATCAAGCCTTGTCTATCTCGTGGCAGGTCTGAAATACAATCTTGCGATTTGGCAGGAATTCTGGCCCCGCATCATGGCTAACACGATTGAAGCTTGCAAACGGGCGCAGGCGAAGCTCATCTTTTTCGATAACGTCTACATGTACGGGAAGGTTGAAGGCGCGATGACGGAGAAGACGCCTTACGCTCCGTGTTCGAAGAAGGGAGAGATTCGCGCAAAAATCGCGACAGCCTTAACGGGCGAAATAAAAACTGGCAATCTGCGCGCCATGATCGCTCGCTCCGCGGATTTTTACGGGCCGAACACGCCTACTGGCCTCCCGAACGTTCTGGTCTTCGAAGCATTCGCAAAGGGGAAAAAGGCATCGTGGCTGCTTAACGACGCGGTATCTCACTCACTGACCTTCACGCCCGATGCAGCCCGCGCCGTAGTCATGCTGGCGGATCGGGAAACAGCCTGGGACCAAGTCTGGCATCTGCCGACCGCACCTGATCCGCCGGCGCCAAAAGAGTTCATCGCAATGGCGGCGAGTGAATTCGGCGTGGCCCCGAGATATAGGGTCTTGAACCGGCCCATGCTTCGGGTGGCCGGATGGTTTAATCCACTGGTTCGCGAGTCGTACGAAATGCTGTATCAGAACGACAGGCCATACCTGTTCGATTCAACCAAGTTCGCAACAGAATTCGGCTTCGCGGGAACGCCTTATGCAGATGGAATCCGAATCGCCGCCGATTCGTATAAGCCGAAGGCCTGAATGTCTCGTCGAAACCAGGAACCCGGTGAAGTAGGTGAAGGAAAGGATCGCCAAGATCTGTTTACGAGCATCAGCGGAGTTCCAGTTCAGCCGCTTTACACGCAGGAAGACCTGAAGAACTTCGATCCAGCTCGGGATCTTGGCAATCCAGGCGAGTTCCCATATACGCGCGGCATTCACCGCGACATGTATCGAGGCAAGCTGTGGACCATGCGGCAGTTCTCCGGCTTTGCAACGCCGGAAGAAACGAACCGGCGGTATCGATACTTACTCGCACAGGGTCAAACGGGGCTGTCCGTCGCATTCGACCTGCCCACGCTGATGGGTTACGACGCCGATCACGCAATGAGCCGGGGCGAAGTGGGCAAATGCGGCGTCTCCATCTCCTCCTTGGAAGATATGGAAACGCTGTTCCGTGGAATTCCGCTGGGCGATGTGACCGTTTCCATGACGATCAATTCGCCTGCTGCTGTGATATGGGCCATGTATCTGGCTGTCGCGGAGCAGCAGGGCGTGTCATGGGATCGCGTTTCAGGGACGCTTCAGAACGACATTCTCAAGGAATACATCGCGCAAAAGGAATTCATTTTTCCGCCACGCCCATCGATGCGGCTGGTCACCGATACGATCGAGTTCGGCTCGCGCCACACGCCGCGTTTTAATCCCATATCCATTAGCGGCTATCACATTCGCGAAGCAGGATCCACCGCCGTGCAGGAGCTTGCCTTCACCTTGCGCGATGGCATCGAGTACGTCGATTGGGCGCTCGAACGCGGTCTTCAAATCGACGATTTCGCCGGGCGGCTGAGTTTCTTCTTTAACGCCCACAACGACTTCTTTGAAGAGATTGCGAAGTACCGCGCCGCTCGTAAGATGTGGGCGCACATCATGCGAGAGCGCTACGGCGCCCAAAGCGAGCGTAGTTGGAAACTGCGCTTCCATGCGCAGACGGCGGGCTGCTCGCTCACGTGGCAGCAACCCTACAACAACGTCATGAGGACAGCATGGCAGGCGATGGCGGCAGTACTCGGCGGCGCACAGTCGCTTCACACGAATTCGCTGGATGAAGCCTATGCCTTGCCAAGCGAAGAGGCAGTGACGCTTGCGCTGCGAACGCAACAGATTCTGGCTTATGAGACCGGTGTGGTGAATACACCGGATCCTTTGGGCGGCTCGTATTTTGTCGAAAAGCTGACGCTAGAGACGGAGACCGCAGCGAATGAATACATTGCGCAGATCGACAAACTTGGCGGCATGATCCGCGCGATTGAAGCCGGCTTCCCGCAAGAGGAAATCGCCAGCGCCAGCTATCGCTATCAGCGAGAGGTTGAGGAAGAGAAGCGGCTCATTGTCGGAGCAAACCGTTTTAAGACCGGGGAACAACCCATCGATTTATTGCAAATCGATCAGGCTGCCGAAGAGCACCAGGAGCAGAAGCTGGCAAACCTACGAGCGCGCCGCGACCAGGTGGCGGTTCGCAGAAATCTCGATGCGCTAAGCCGCGCGGGCGAGGGCGTCGAAAACACAATGCCGTACATTCTTGATGCCGTTCGGTCTTATGCGACTCTCGGCGAGATCTGCGATGCCCTACGGAAGGTATTCGGCACATATAGCGAAACCACCCACCTTTAAATGTGAGTCAAATAGGGAGAGGGATCGTAGAAATACGTACAGCTTATGAGAAACAGCCACAGTTCGAAAAACGGTGTAATTGGTGCGGTTCTGATCGGCGTTGGATGTGGTCTAACGGTTGCCGGATTAGTATTAGTCGTCCCGGCCTGCGCTAACTGGTCTCTAAGCCTGACCGAACAGGCATGGCGAAGGGGACGCGAAAGCGTGGAGAATGCAGCAGCGTCGCTCGGCGAGTTTGCAGGACGTACGCAGCATCGGTTTGAGGAAGCTGCAAAATCGGCTAAGGTCACCACCGCGCGCGCTGCAGGCGCCGTGGAAAGCGCGGCCCGCCACGTCCGCGAGTACACATCCTGAACTGCTGCCAGAATGTAAGGGATGGCAACAAACCGCCTTGACATTCTAAAGCAGATGGTGAGCCAAGACCCGAATAATACCTTCGCGCGGTATGGGCTGGCGATGGAGTACGCCAACAGCGGCCAAAACGAGCAAGCAGTTGAAGAGTTTCGGGCGCTCATCAAGATTGATGACGGCTACTCGGCAGCCTATTTCCATGGTGGACAAGCGCTCGAAAAGCTCGGCCGCCTGGAGGAAGCTCGCAACATATACGAGCGGGGCCTCGAAGCCAGCAGTCGAAAAGGTGATCTTCACACGCGCAATGAGATTGAAGCAGCATTAAGCCTGTTGCCCATCTAAGTGCGATCCATCACCTCGAATGCCCGAATTGCCGGATATCGCCGCCTACATAACGGCGCTCGAACAACGCATTGTTGGGCAAATTTTACAACGTGCTCGGATCGCCAATCCTTTTTTGCTGAGAACCGTCCAACCGCCGATCGCAACGGCGGAGGGTCAGGCGGTGCGAGAACTTCGGCGCGTGGGCAAACGGATTGCAATCGGAGTCGAAGGAGATTTGTGGCTAGTCCTTCACCTGATGATCGCGGGCCGGCTGCATTGGCGACTCCCTGACACTCCGCTAAAAGCTCGGCAGCAATTAGCCGCATTCGACTTTTCGTCCGGCTCGCTTACGCTTACCGAAGCAGGAACGAAACATCGCGCATCGCTTCATATCGTGTCCGGCACGGAAGGCTTGGAATCGGTGGATCCCGGAGGAATTGACGTTTTTAACTCGGACGCCGCCGCATTTCGCTCGGCGCTCGCCTCCGAAAACCACACACTGAAAAGAGCTCTGACCGATCCTCGGGTCATCAGCGGAGTCGGCAACGCATACTCGGACGAGATCCTGCATGCGGCGCAACTATCCCCCCTTGCCCAAACGCAAAAACTGAAGTCGGAGGAGTGGGACCGGCTTTTCGCCGCCACGCGCGATACGCTGCAACTCTGGGTGGACCGGCTGCAAGCCGAAGCAAGAACCGCATTCCCGGAAAAAGTAACGGCGTTTCGTGACGACATGGCTGTACATGGCCGTTACGGCAAGCCATGTCCCAGGTGCGGCGAAACAATTCAGCGGATTCGTTATGCAGACAATGAGACGAACTATTGCGCTCGCTGCCAGACCGGCGGAAAAATTCTCGCCGATCGCGGGTTATCGCGGCTTTTGGGCTCCGACTGGCCGCGCACTCTCGAAGAGTTGGAGACGCTCAGGCGGCGTTGAGGCTCCTGTTCGCCGCTTTAATTGACCACTTCATCAAATTAAAGCAGCAAGCGCTGCATGGCTGCGCTAAGCTACTGGCCTGATGGGAAGTGTGTTCAAGAAGAGGCTGTGGAAAGCCGGCCTTTACTTCTTCGGCTGGACGCTGCTGGCTCTCTTCTATTTCAGCCAGGCGCTCGCGCAAAAGGTCGCGATGCGGGATCCTACGCCGTGGTGGCACTATCTGGCGACCTGGCTAATTGGTGTATATATTTTGGCGGGCCTGGCGCTTGGTGCGCTCTGGTTGGGACGGCGCTTCGCAATCCAACGGCGCAATTGGCTGCGCCGCACAGCGCTGCATCTGTTCTTCAGCTTCTGCTTTTCGTTCCTTGATCTCTTAATCGCAGCGGCGATTTTTCCGCGATTGGGACTGATCCCGTCCGTTTTTAAAAATTTCTCAAGCACCCTCGGCTTTTTGCTTTTTATCGATTTTCACGGCTCCGTGATCGCCTATTGGACCATCCTGGCCTGCCAGGCTGGCGTGCGCTACTACCGCGAGTATCAGCGCCGCGAGCAGGAAGCTTTGCGCCTTGAGCTGCAAGCTTCCGAACTGAAAACGCAATTGGCGCGCGCACAACTAAGCGCGCTCAAAATGCAGCTTCAACCACATTTTCTCTTCAATACTCTTAACGCGATTACGGTGCTCGTGCGTCAAGGCAAACGCGACCTTGCCGAAGAGATGCTGGGCCGCTTAAGCGATCTTCTGCGCTGCGTGTTGGAAGACGTAGAAGCCCATGAAGTGTCCCTCCGGCGGGAGCTTGAGTATCTGCAGCTTTATCTCTCAATCCAGCAGGTACGTTTTCAAGACCGCCTGACAATTAACATCTGCGCCGATCCGGAAACGCTGGATGCCGCGGTCCCGCAAATGGCATTGCAGCCGATCGTTGAAAATGCCATTCGCCATGGCGTGGGCCGCCTCTCGAGTGCTGGAAGAATCGACATCAGCGCTTCCTTGATAGACGGCAATCTGAAAATCAAAATCGATGATGACGGTCCGGGTTTCTCGCAGGAAGCCGAAGCAGCCGGCACGGGGATCGGCCTTGCGAACACACGCGCCCGGCTCAGCCAGCTTTATGAGGATCGCGCACAATTGCTGACGAGCAATCGCGACAAGGGAGGTGCGAGCGTTACTCTCCTGATCCCGTTTCACCTGTCCGAGGATGCTTCAGGCGGCGGAATAATGGAAGTCCATACTTTTCAAAACCATGCCCTTCAAAACACTGATCGTTGACGATGAGCCGCTCGCCCGCGAGGGACTGCGCCTGCTGCTCTCCGATGACCCGGACATCGTCGGGATTGCAGAAGCAAAGGATGGACGCCAGGCTGTTACCGCAATTCGAGATATGAAACCGGATCTGGTCTTCCTCGATGTGCAAATGCCCGAAATGGACGGTTTTTCCGTAGTCCGTGAGATCGGCGCAGAACAGATGCCCGCTGTTGTATTCGTCACCGCGCATGATGAATATGCAATTCAGGCTTTCGAGATCAACGCAATCGATTATCTTCTAAAACCCGTTACCGGCCGGCGCTTCCATGAGGCGCTGCGGCGAGCAAAACAGCGGCTCGAACACCAGCCAGTGCGCGAAGACAGTCGCCAGATTCTTTCTCTACTCGAAACAATCGCCGCGCCGCGCCGCCAGATTTCGCGTCTGGCCGTGCGGTCTGCGGGTAAAACGGTGTTCGTTGACGTTGAGGATATTGATTGGGTGAAAGCTGCCGAAAACTATGTCGAACTGCATACCGGATCGAAAGTCCATTTACTGCATGTCACTTTAAACACGCTGGAAAAATCGCTCGATCCTGAACTGTTCATGCGAATTCACCGCTCGCTCATTATCAACGTCAAGCGCATCAAAGAGCTTCAGCCTGCGTTTCACGGTGAATACGTTGTTACTCTCCAGAACGGAACACAGTTGCAGTCGGG
>DAISJE010000293.1:0-6259 GCA_036821665.1 Bryobacteraceae bacterium
TTGATGAAGCCGCGGAGCGGCGCGCGTACCGTCTTGCGTGCAAAGCCAAGACCAGGAATTTGGGCGAATAATTTATTCTGCGCCGGGGCTCGAACCTTTTATTCTGGTTCGGCTTTATACATATACTTAATGCAATGCTTGAAGAGTAAAAGATTTGGTGCGCCGTTACGGTTCAGCTTGAGGCAGTCGCGGTCGTACCATTCGATGACACCTTCCAACTGCTCTCCATCCGTCAGAACCACCACCATATGCGTTTTCCCTTGCATCTGCTTCGAGTAGTAGAACTGCTCCGCATTGGTCTGATCGGGCGGGGTGCTCTTTTTGGCGTTGCTGGGCGGTCGGCGGCCGGCATCTTTGTTTTCTGCCGTACTACGAACTGATTTCCTGATGAGCGATTCCAAACGCTTCTCCTCTTCCATTTTGCTCGAATTTGAATTACCCGATTGATCCAGCCCACTTTGAGGGCTGCTAATTGTCTTTTTAGGTGCGAGCAAAATTCGCGTCGTTACGCAAATTAATAATCATAGCGTCGAGCGCTGCCAGTTTCTGTATATTTCTTCGTACCATGAGAACGAGTTCGTCTAGTAGACGGACTGCCTTCTCAACCCACGGATACTCTACATGTGCTGAAAGCGCCTCTATTGTCTGTAGGATATCGCGGTTGGTTTCGGCGGCCCGGCCATGCTTTACTCTCAGTATGTCTTCGAGGATGCTGTAGGCCGGTTTGAGGTAGAAATCCAATTTCTCGGATTTTCGCGAAGCGAAGTTTTCCGATTGCTGAACCCAGGACGGCCATGGCGTGATACCGCAGCCACATTCAAAAGCCGTCAGGAGTAAGGCGCGCCGTTCGCGAAATTGTGCCAGATCCAACGTTGCTGCCACGCCTGGACTACCGCCGGATAGCGCAATCCGGGTCTCCGCATCGGCTAGACTGCGTGCCCGGGCAAACTGCTGCATCTCGTCATCGGAGAGCCGGCTCATCGACAGCACGACTGAGCGGGAACGAATTGTGGGCAGCAGATCGTACACGTTCTCGGCCGTGCCGAAGATAATCAGGTGTTCCGGCGGCTCTTCAAGTACTTTCAAAAGAGAATTGGCGGACTGCTCGTTTGCGCGATCGAGATGATCGATCAGAAATACACTGCGTGTGCCGCTCAGCGGTTTGAACGGAGCGCGTTCGCGCAGCAGGCGCATCTGCTGGATACTGATTTGCCGCATTGGGCCGTCGGGAGCGAACGTCAGGAAATCCGGATGACTACCAAACAACAGCGGATCGTCTGCCCGCTTTTCAGCGGGCCATTTCTCCCGTTGGTCGACCAATTCGAGATTTTGCGGCAGGCTCAAGTCGTCCTGCTCGATTTTGGCTGCACCGCCTAGTAGCGCTGCGGCAAAGCGGCGCACCAGGGTCGCTTTGCCGATGCCCTCGGGCCCGCTCAGCAGCACGGTTTGTGGAATACGAGACGCCTGCAGCATGTGCGCCAGCGTGTCTGCGATTTGTGAATTGCCGAAAAAATCGGGGAAAGCGCCCATGCTGCTGCTATTGTCTCAACGCTGATCTTGCGGCAGCAGGCCGCTGACCAACTCCCATACGCGCTTGGCTACATCGCCCGGTTGGCCGCTGCCGTCGATGATCCGGAAACGCTCGGGTTCCATCGCTGCGATTCTACGGTATCCGGTTTCCACCCGCCGGTGAAAGTCGAGCGATTGCCGGTCGATGCGCGTTTCGTTGTTCTCCATGACGCTCATTTCATTCCGGCGATGAGCGCGCGCCAGGGCTGTTTCAACATCCATCGAAATACAGAGCGTGAGATCGGGCAGCAGAGAGCCAAGCGCCAGGCGATGTGCGGCTGAGACCACATCGAATCCCAGGCCACGAGCTTCTCCCTGATATGCCAGCGTTGAATCGGTGAAGCGGTCGCTGATAACCACATCGCCGCGTTCCAGGGCAGGTTTAATAATCTCAGCTACGGCCTGGGCGCGCGACGCAAACATCAATAACAGCTCGGTCATCGGAGCCATCTCGCCATGCGCGGGATCGAGAAGCACGCGGCGAATCTGTGTGCCGATAACAGTCGCGCCCGGTTCCCGATTCTCGACCACGCGGTAGCCGCACTCGCGCAACCGCGCGGCCAACAGCCTCATCTGTGTGCTCTTGCCGCTGCCTTCCGTTCCCTCAAAGGTGACGAAAAGACCGGGGGTCACGGCAGACGACGGAACCCGATCGTCTACCCCACTCTCAGTCGTATACATAGTGCAGCAGCGTTTTGAGATCTTCCCAGGCTTCGCGCTTTGCCTGCTGATTGTATTGGCGCAAAAGGTAAGAAGGATGATACGTGATCATCACCGGAATATCGCGCCACTTATGCCATTTGCCGCGCAATCTGGTGATGCCTTCTTTTGTATTCAGAAGCGCCTTCATGGCCGTTGCGCCCAACACGCAGATCGCCTTCGGCTGGATGACCGCGAGCTGACGCGCCAGGAACTGGCCGCAGATCTCCATTTCGTCGGGTAACGGAGTGCGATTGTCCGGAGGGCGGCATTTCACGACGTTGCAGATGTAAACGTCGTCGCGCCGAATCGCAATTCCTTCTTTTGACGCGGTATTTTCGATCATCTGCGTGAGAAGCTGGCCCGCCCGGCCTACAAACGGTATTCCTTGTTCGTCTTCGTCCGCGCCCGGTCCCTCACCTACGAACACGAGCGGCGAACGTTCATTGCCGGAACCAAACACAATTTTGTTCCGTCCCTCGCACAACCTGCACCGCTTGCAATCGCCTATCTCGAGACGAATCTGTTCGAGAGTCTCACCTGAGGTTTCAAGAACGGGCAGAACCGATTCATCCGTTTGTGTTGGCAAAGTGGCGGTCGTGGCGATGCCACGCTTGTAAATGGATTCCACACCCAAATCGCGATAAAGTTCGAGGTAACCGCGAATCTGCTCCCTTGTCATCGCGCGCTTTGGGCCGGGGCCTCCATCGCATGAAGCGATAACCGGAGTGTTGCCACCTGGTCGAGAATGCGTTCGGCGATTTCTCTCTTGTGAGCCGGCCCGACATGGATCACTTGCCCGGAACGAGTAATAATTTCGACCTCGTTCCGATCCGATTCGAAACCTAATCCATCGCGGTTGACCAGATTTGCAACGAGCATGTCGCACTTTTTCGCCTTCATCTTGCGGCGAGCTTCTTCGAGGAGGTTCTCGGTTTCAGCGGCGAACCCGATCAGCAACCGGTCACCTTTGCGCTGCCCGATTTCCGCCAGGATGTCGGGCGTGGGATCGAGTTCGAGCGAAAGCCGGGTCGCCGTTTTCTTAAGCTTTTGCTGCGGCACATCGGATAGATAATAATCCGCCACGGCTGCGGCTTTGACAATGATACTGGCCGCGTCCAGGTGCTCGAAGACCACCCGGCGCATCTCTTCGGCGCTGCGCACCGGAATCCGTTCGACGTTGGCGGGAGCCGGCAAGCTGACCGGTCCGGAAACTAACACTACTTTCGCGCCACGCCGCGCCGCCGCTTCGGCCAGAGCATAACCCATCTTGCCGCTGGAGCGATTGCTGACGTAACGTATCGGGTCGAGCGCCTCCTGGGTCGGGCCGGCCGTAATTAAAAAAGATTCGCCATCGAAATCGCGCTTCTGCCGGATAAGCGCATCCACCTGGTCTGCGATACGCGCAGGGTCGGGCAAACGCCCGGCTCCGATTGTGCCGCAAGCCAGCCAGCCTTCGTCGGGCTCGACGATCAGACATCCACGTGTCCGGAGCGTTTCGATGTTCGCCTGGGTCGCTGCGTGCTCCCACATGTCCGTATTCATGGCAGGAGCCAGAATCACAGGTCCCTTAAACGCGAGGTAGAGAGTACTTAGAAAATCGTCTGCGAGCCCATGGGCAAATTTTGCAAGCAGATTGGCTGTGGCGGGTGCTACGATTAGCACCTCGTTGTCACGTGCAACCGCAATATGCTCGACTGCGCTCGAAAGTGTGTCATTACTTGCGTATGTCCCGTGCGCACCGGCATCGGCCCACAGGCTGGTGATCACTTTACGGCCGGTTAGCGCAGCAAACGTCAGAGGCTGAATAAACTCCTGGGCCGCGCGCGTCATTACGACCTGAACTTCGTGGCCGCGCTGCTGTAAAGCGCGCACTAGTTCGGCGGCCTTATATGCCGCGATACCACCGCCCACTCCAACGACGGCACGCATCAGATGTATCTATTCGGCTGCGGGTTGTTCTTCTTCGCGCGCCAGGTCCGAAAACGGCACCAGGCCGCGCCGCGCTTCTTCCATCGCAAGCACGGTCGGTTTCTTGTTCGTTGCAGGCAATACACTGCGCTGCCCGTTTTGCAGTTGCCGCGCGCGTTTTGCCGCTACAATGATGAACCGGTACGTACTCGCGTCTGCATCTTCCGGGATGCTATACATCGCGTTTGCTCGTGGTCTGTTTGCCATATCGTGTTTACTCCAGATGCGGGTCGGATTTTCGACCCGCTGTATTTGTTAACTCAAAGATGATGACCGCACCTCAAAACTTTTGAGGATGGGCCGGATCTGCGGTTCCATGCGGATCCTTCGGACTCGCTCCGCTTTTATAATTGCCGCCAGCGTGGTAGTGGATTCTTCTACCTGATGGTTGATCAACACATAGTCATACTGCCGGTAATTCCTTATTTCCTCGGCAGCTTCGCGCAACCGGCGCTGGATAACTTCCTCTGAATCTTCCGACCGTACCCGAAGCCTCTGCTCCAGGATGTCGCGGGATGGAGGCAGAATGAAAATCGTCACCGCCTCCGGAATGCTTTCTTTTAATTGTCTCGCACCCTGGACGTCAATGTCGAGAATGAGGTCTTTTCCTTCGGATTGGGCCTGTTCCAGTACTTCCCGATTGGTCCCGTAGAAATTACCGAATACCTCGGCATGCTCCAGAAACTCACCTTGCGCCACCCGCGACAGGAACTCCTGGCGTGAAATGTAGACATAATTTTCGCCCGGTTTTTCATTTCCCCGTGGCCTCCTGGTCGTATAAGAGACGGAGAAGCGCAAACCCGCATCTACCGCCATAAGACGCGCGACCAGCGTCGATTTCCCGGAGCCGGACGGGGCTGAAATGATAAAAACTGTAGTCATGCGTTGGAGGACATGAATGCCGTCGAGCGAGGCGCTCACCTCTGGACAGTTGTTGTTATTCAAGATTCAGCGCTTGCTCTCGTATTCTTTCGATATTAGCTTTAAGCCCGAGCGCGAGATTGGTAATCTGCAACCCAGGCTCTCCGCCTCCGGAGCTTTTTGACAATGTAGTGTTCGTTTCGCGATTCATTTCTTGCAGCAGGAAATCGAGCCGCTTGCCCACTTCTCCTCCTGCTTCGAGCATCCGCTTCAATTCCGCGCTATGAACGCAAAGCCGCGTCAGCTCTTCCTGAATATCGGACCTGTCGGCCAGGAGCGCCGCTTCCTCGGCAATACGCGCCTCAGAAATGCCGGCAGCGCCGATCAGATCTGCAATCCTTTCGGTGAGCTTCGCTTGCAAATACGGCAGCATGCCGGCTCGAAGGGTACGAATCTCGTCAATGGCTGTTTCAATCGCTTCTGCCTCATGTTGCAGTTCCACACGCAGGGCATTGCCTTCGCGCTCGCGGTACAGGTTCAGTTCCGTAACACACGCCGAGAGAGTCTCGAGTAGCTCAGGCTCCAGCGCCGGGTCGAGATCCTCCGATCTCTTCGCCTGTTCGAATATGCCCGGGAGCGTGAACAACAGGTTGAGATCCGGCTCGCCTTTCAGTTGAAAATCGCGAGAAGCCTGTCTGAACGCGGAGAGGTATGTTTCGAGAGTGCTTCGATTGTATGAGGCTTGCCCGGCTTCTGTAGGCGCCGTCAAAAAAAGGCGCAACTCTATGTGTCCGCGGCGAATGTGCTCTTTGAGCAGCGCTCGCATGGCGTTCTCGAAGACAGCGAATTCACCGATCTGATGGAAGTGGAGGTCCAGTCCACGATGGTTGACGCTTCGCAGATTGATCGTCAATTCTCCGGCGCTGGTCTGCCGCCGGACGCTGGCGAATCCAGTCATGCTGCGAACGGGAGCACTCACGCGTGTGGCTCAGGCGAACAATCGAGCATATTTCAAGAGTACAAGGGTGGCGGCAGGCAGCTATCAGCTTTCAGCTATCAGCGGTCAGCTTTCAGCTGGGCCGGGCATGCCACGGCCCCTACGAACCTATTGATTGCGGGAATGAATTCCCGCGCGGATTAAAATCCGCCCCACCTTTTG
>DAISJE010000294.1:0-6243 GCA_036821665.1 Bryobacteraceae bacterium
TTGCCTATTGGTTCGGCGAGTTTGCGAATTCGTTTACCCTGGCCAAGCTGAAGCTTCTAACCAAGGGCAAGTATCTTTGGACTCGCACAATCGCTTCCACTATCGTCGGACAGGCGGTAGACACCACCGTCGTTATGTTCGCAGCCTTCTATGGCATGCGCTCGACACATGTAATTCTAGAGCTGATTGTCTCCGGTTACGTAATCAAGGTCGCCTACGAAACGCTGATGACGCCTATTACCTATGCCGTGGTCAATTTTCTGAAGCGAACCGAGGCCGTCGATTACTTCGATTACGAGACGAATTTCAGCCCGTTTGCGACGGGTGAAACCCGGCCGGTTCTGGGAACCGCGCGTCGTTGACTATTTATTCGGTCGCAACCAGCGCCTGAAGCCGCTGCGGATCACCCCACACGGATTCCGTGTTGCCGAGGATCTCTTCAGGCGTAAACCAGAATCGCTTCAGTTTTCCTTGACTGTGAAGTTGGGCCTGATCGTTGTAGTGAGGCGATTTGGGATCTTCCGATTCGCCATATGGAAGGAGACTCCAAATCCGTTTCGGATTTCCTTCCATCACGATCATGAGATGACCCCAGCCGTCATTGCACAAGATTCGACCATCCGGTTGAATGTCGCCGGAATCCGGATGCAGCACGTCAAACGCATTCGTTCCATCCATCGGAAGCACAGACCCGCGCGCCAACACATTGATCTCGCCCCACGCCACATCTATTCTCTTGAACTTGCTTTGAATCCGGTTGAGAGCTTCTTGCAGACTACGCCACGCCCGGTCCTGCTCCCAGCGCGAGTCCAAATCGATCGATTTCCGGCGGTAGCCGGTAAACCGCGCAAAACGCGAGTCGGAATAGAGCTCGCGATATGCCTGTGCCCAATAAAAAATGTATGTATAGGCAACCGAGTCTGCTGCCGCGCGGCGATTCCACCGGCTCAATACCTCGATCGCATGATCCAGCCGCGCATCCTGAACCGGCTTTTTGTTGACCCAAGCGCGTTCCAGAAGCGGCACAATCGCGTCCGCTGCCAGAATGTAGGTGTCCCAGGCGAGATCCGTCATCTGAGCTAACGTAAACTTCGAGTCCGGCCGGGTGAGAATCCCAAACACTCGTTCGCCCCTGGGATTTAGGACTTCTTCGCCGGCCCATGCTTTTGCCGGGTACGCCAGATAATACGGCGCAGGCGCGACCGGCGACAAGCCCGAGTTGCGCGTAACAACCCATGGCGGATTATTGCAGTTCTGAACGAATCCGGATGCCGGATTCAGAACCTGCGGATTTGCAGAAAACGGCAGATAGGGTCCCCACTCGGTGTCTTTTGTCCAGCCCGGTACGGGCTTGCGCCAATCGTAACCTTCATTGCGCTGTGCGACCACGCCGTTGTGAACCCAGTAAATGTTTTTCGAATCGGTGTAAAGAAAATTCCAACGCGGAATGAGTTGCTCGGCCAATGCGGCTTTGAAAGCCTGTAAATTGCCGGCATGCATCAAATGATACAAACCGGTCGAGTAGTTAACTCCGTCGAAGTTCGGCAGCTTTACCGAATAAGCCCGTTGTCTTATGGAATCGAAGCTGACAACCGGACCGTGATGCGTATAGTAAAGAGGTAGCGTCTCTGTCTGTATACCTTTGTCGCATTTAACGCGAAAAGTAGCTGATTCCACACGCATTTCGCGCCATTTACCTTCGTACAAATACTGGTGCTTATTGTTGGGGTTGATAACTTCCTCGTAAATGTCCGAGATATTCGGCTGATTCCACGTAATTGACCAGGAACTCCCTTCGTTAAAACCTGCCAGGAAAAACGGGCTGCCGAACCAACTGATACCCCCCACATTAAGTTTCCCCGGAACAATCAAATGAGCTTCATATAGTTGGAAGTGATTGCCCCAAGGCATATGGACATTCTCAACGTGAATAACCCGACCATTTGCGGACAGCCGTGGTGCAATTGCCCACTGATTTGAGCCGAAGTTTGGAAAAGAATGCCCATGATTCGGAAGCTTGGACAAAGCGTTATCGATGCTATAGAAGCGCATATACTCGCTGCGCTCCAGCGCCTCGATATCTTCAGGGGCGACTTTGTCGATCCAGTTGGGTAGCTGAGCGCGGTGCTCTGCGATATACACGTTTACTCCACGGGCAAATGCATCAAGAATCCCGAAAACGGTCGGATCTATTTTTTGCCTATTGTCGATAACACCTTGCGATGTGCGAAGAAGGCGCTGCATATAGTCGCCGCCCCAACGATATTCCTTTGCTATAAACTTCAGCGATTCAGGGTGAAGGGCATCAAAGCCTATCACTTCGCTCCGCCGCCCTTGCGCATCCCGATACTGCAGCATCATTCGCTCAAGATGATCCTGAGCCTGCGCATACCCGTACCCGAAAAAAGCCGCCGCCTCTGTCTCTCCCGTGATGTGTGGCACCCCATAATGGTCCCGGTAGATCGTCACCTGCTTCGCTAACGCCTCTGAAGTGAGGTCCGCCGCACATAAGCGTGCCAGTGTGGGGTCGAACACCAGGAGAATGACCAGTAATTCACCAAAATTAAGCCACAAGGCGAGCTTTTTCTTTAGGGGAACTCCTCGCATTTCGTGGGTTCCCATGCACATTTATCTCCAGATTATTCTGGGCGATACAACCTCGCACGTATCACTGGGTGACGCCTCGCAAGGCGGCGCCACGCACGTTTCAGATCTTCAGGATCTATGAACAAAACGTACGCCGAAAGGATCTCCCATTGAAAAAGGGGAATGTTCAGCGAGTATTCAAGGCAGAGGTGAAGGATGAGTCCTAGAGCCAGAATGGCGTATCGCAGTTCTTTGAACCAGATCAAAACTCCTAGCGAAAACTCGATAGCCAGGGTCAGCCAGGTTGCGATCTTCAATAGAACAGCGTTTTGCAAAAACGCGGGAATTGGGAACCGGCGAAGCTCGTCAAGATTCGTGACATAGAAGAGGGCGGTGCCATTAACCCATGCGGCTCCCGAAGCTTTCCAACAGAAGGTAACGAAGTAGAGCAAAGCCAGCTCAAACTGAATCATTCGCTGCGCCCACGGCGGCCTGGGAACAATTTCTACACTCTCCTTTCCCTTTCTGACCCGGATCAGCCGGTCCAACGATAGGGCCGCTCCAGCCGGCGCGAACATCAGAAAGAATCCGGCGACACGCATAAACGTATCGCCGCCATGCAAAATGTAAAGGTTCCTCTGATCGATCGACGTAAGGCAGACAAACACGACGATGCTGCTGATTCTTGTGAAGAGGCCGAGAGCAAGCAGAACCGCAGCCACTAGAAACACCCAGAACAGGCCTAGAATCCAGCGATCATCCGCAGGAAGAAGAGTAAACAAATTGAGCCGGCGACCCGGCTCCAGTGCTGTCATGGTCGTTAAACTGACCCAGGACCGAGTACCGAACCAGGTCAGCCAATCCGGATATAGAAGGATCAGGTTTGCAACAACCAGGCAGCCATAGAGAATTCGAAAGAGACCTATCGGCAAAGGCGATTGCGGCGCGAAAAAAAAACGATTCCACGCAGCCGTAAGCGTGCGAATGCTCACCTCAGGTCCCCGGGTTGAACGTTGTATTGGAAAAAGATGCGCGCCCTCTGGGGTGGCGGGTGAGACTTTGCATCCGCGGACGGAACGATATCGCTCCAGTAGCGGATTAGCATCACGACTTCGGGAGGGTCTGACGGATTATTATTTGCGCGGGCAATGTAGCGGGCCACGTCGGGCCACATTGCTTTGTATGAATCCACCTGAACGTTCTCGACGAACTTTCGATAACGCTCTTTATAGGTGCGCGCCGTTAAGCTCAGTTGCTCCATTCTCGGAAACTTCCACGTGCGTATCCGGCCGTCTTGCAAAATGACGGCCGCCTCGACGTGCGCGTTTACCGAGCGGGGAGTTGGGGCGAACATGTCCCAAGCCTGGAAGAGTCCCGACCAGAGCATGTAAGGACGAACGGCATTTCTGAACTCCACAATCAATGCGGAGTTCAGCGGTATCGACCAGCACGTTATTGCAAGGATGTGAAAGATCAGGAAGACGTTAATCGCGATTTTGGCTGCTCGCCTCATGCTTCAAAGGGAGTGAGGAGTCATCAACCCATATCCGCGGGTGGCCGGAGAAGCTTCACGGGAACTTTGATGGTCCGGCCGTTTCGATAAATCGTCAAAGTAATCGAATCGCCCACCCGCTTTTGTGCAATCGCCTGCACAAGCGCATCTTCCCGTTCAACCGGCCTGCCATCGATGGCCATGATCAGATCGCCGCCGATGCCGAGTTCTACATTTCCGATGTCGACTACCTGACGCGCGCCGCGAATGCCCGCAGCATCTTCGGACGAACCACGCACGACCTGTTGCACCAACAATCCCCCGCGAGCAGGCAATCCCAGAGCCGACGCCAGATCGCCGGCAACGAGTTCGGTGATGACGCCCACCTTTGGTCTTTCGGTAACGCGCCCGGCTTGATAGTCGCTGAGCAGCGCTTTTGCGCGGTTAATGGGCAATGCAAAACCAATCCCGATATTCGTCTGACCGAGAATGGCCGTGTTGATTCCGATCACATTACCGGCCGAGTCAAGCAAAGGACCGCCGCTGTTGCCGCCGTTGATGGCAGCATCGGTCTGAATCATACCTTGCAGCCGTTCGCTGTTTTCGGCGTTGATCGCGCGTCCGATCGAGCTCACAACGCCCACCGTAAGGGTTCCCTCCAAACCGAACGGATTGCCGATGGCAAGCACCTTCTGCCCCACCTGCAAGCGATCGGAATCGCCCAGTCGAAGATACTCCACCTTGCGTTTCGGATTGATTTTGATCAGTGCCAGATCGTCGGAACGATCCGGATCGAGAGCTGTCGCATAGTACTGCGACTGATCCGATAACGTCACCTGAATACGGCTGCTGCCCGAGATCACGTGAAAATTCGTCAGAATAAACCCGCTGTCGTTGATTAGGAATCCGGAGCCAAGGCTCTGCGAAGCAACGGGGCCGTAGAAAAAGTCCCGGCGCACGGCCGTGCTGGTTATGTATACGGTGGCCGGTTTAGCCGCCTTGTAGATATCGATATTATTCTGCTCTTCCGTCGTTAGCCCCGCCGCTTTCGCAGGCTCGGACCACTTCAGGCTGCTGCGGAAGAGCGGTGCCGTCAGGTTGCGAAAATTCCAACTTGCGTTCGAGGTCAACCACACAAAACCTGCTGCGATCAGGAATGACAACAAAAAGACGCGGAGTTTCATGGACGACCTTCGGCTAGCTGCTTCAGGTTTTCGTATACAGGTAAGATCTGGCGCAGAGTCGCTTCTTTCGGACCATCGGTGTCAATTACGTAATGAGCGTATCGTTTCTTCTCTTCAAGCGGCATCTGGCGGCTCAGCCGGGCTAGCACGTCTTCTCGTGTGACGTGGTCACGTCTCGTGGCGCGCGCAATCTGAGTTTCCATACTACAAGCCGTGAGAATAAGCCGGTCAAACACCGAATACCTTCCGGTTTCTATCAGAATAGCCGCTTCAATTATGGCTATGCCGCGCGGATCTTCCTTGGCGAAACCACTTAACATTTCCTCTTCTAAACGAAAAACGGCGGGGTGAATAAAGTCATTCAAGCGCTGCAGCAGCTCCGGCGAGGAGAACACAATCGACGCCAGCTTTTTTCGATCGATTGATCGATCGGCCGCCAGTATTTCCGGCCCGAAAGTTTCGACTACCGGCCGGTACGCGTCTCCGCCCGGTTCCATCACGGCATGACCCAAACGGTCGGCATAGATCACGTGACAGCCCAGGCGTTCAAATTCCACCGCCACGAAGGATTTCCCGGTCGCGTAGCCGCCTGTAAGGCCGACCTTTATCATCCGAGATGCTGTTCGGCCAAAGCAACCGTATTGGCCATGAGCATGGCAATAGTTAATGGTCCGACACCGCCAGGCACAGGCGTATAGGCAGACGAAAACGTCTGCATGGCGACGGGATCAACGTCGCCGACGAGCGTGTATCCATTCTTTGTGAAGGCGGCGAGCCGCGCCGGATCGTGCGGGAAGAGCCTTAATACTTCGACTTCGCTGGTAAGCCGGTTCATACCGACATCGATGACAACTGCTCCGCGCTGGATGAAATCGGCCTTGATGACCGCAGGCTTGCCGATAGCAGCAACCAGAATATCCGCGCGCCTGCACTCTTCCGCCAGATCTCGAGTGCGCGAGTGGCAGATGGTGACGGTGGCAT
>DAISJE010000295.1:0-1323 GCA_036821665.1 Bryobacteraceae bacterium
TCGATCTCGGCGCGGAATGGCTGGCGCTTACCGGTTTGCCGATGGTCTTCGCCGCGTGGGCGGGGAAACCGGGAATTGCGTCGAGCGTCCTGGAACGGATCACAACTGCGTCTTATCTTTTCGGCAAAACGAGAATCGATGAAATCGTCGAACAGGAGCATGCCGGTCGGGGAATCACACGCGAGTTGGCCGAGCGCTATCTCCGGCATCATATCCGCTTTGAGTTAGGCACCGGCGAACTTAAGGGGCTGGAAGCGTTTTTGGATCTAGCGCACCTGCCGGCGCGCAGTTTCGCACAGAGCACCATATGATCACACGTCAGCAGGCAGTCGAGATGTTCGAGAGCGATGACCTGGTCGGCATTGGCATGGAAGCCGATGCAGTCCGCAAAAAACTGCATCCGGAAGGCATCGTCAGCTACATCATTGATCGCAATATCAACTACACGAACTTCTGCACGGAGTATTGCAGTTTCTGCGCGTTCTATCGCCCGATGGGCCACAAGGAGGGCTACATCCTACCCAAAGAAGTCATTCTGGACAAGATTAAGGAAACCATGGATCTGGGCGGGACCGGTATTCTCATGCAGGGCGGGCTCCATCCGGATCTCAAGATCGAGTGGTACGAAGACCTGCTGCGAACCATCAAATCCCGCTTCGATATCTGGTGTCACTGTTTCTCCGCTCCGGAGTTAGTAAATATCGCCGAGGTTAGCGGCTTGTCGCTTCGGGACACGATCGCCCGCCTTCGCGATGCAGGTCTCGATTCGATCCCGGGCGGTGGAGCCGAGATCCTTGACAACGAAGTCCGCCACAGAATCAGCCGGCTAAAGTGTTCGACGCAGGAATGGATCGACATTCACCGGACGGCGCACTCGCTCGGAATGCGAACCACCGCGACGATGATGTTTGGTACCGGCGAGACCATCGAGCAGCGAATGAATCATCTGGATATTGTGCGCCGGATACAGGAAGACACAGGAGGCTTCACCGCCTTCATCCCTTGGTTCTTCCAGCGCGAGTACACCTCGCTCGGCCGGTTCGTGAAGCAGGAAGCAACGGCGGTGGAGTATCTGAAAATGCTCGCGCTGTCGCGGGTATATTTGGACAATATCCTGAACGTTCAGGCTTCCTGGGTGACGCCGGGCTTAAAGGTCTGCCAGTTGGGTCTGCGATTCGGCGGCAATGATGTGGGAAGCATCATGATTGAGGAAAACGTCGTCTCAGCAGCGGGCACACACCATCGGGCCACTGAAGAACAGTTACGGCGTCTCATTCGAGACGCCGGTTTTATTCCCAAGCAGCGCGATACGCTGTATCGCAC
>DAISJE010000295.1:1423-6240 GCA_036821665.1 Bryobacteraceae bacterium
GGGCGGCTGGCCTTGATTCTCTTCATGTCGAGAGACTTGTTCGACCAATCCTCAGCCTGCGCGATGTACGATTTCGCCTCATCCGGATCATTCGCGATATCCGCTTTTTTCCGCAGCAGCAGATTCATATACGACATCGCGTCTTCGTTCTCTTTGTCGTACTGCAGGCACTTTTTGAGGTTATCGATTCCGTCATCGATAATTTTGCCGTACTGCTCCTGCATGGCCGCACGTACTTTGGGGTCTTTCAGCGGGCCTGGATCGTCCGCTTTCATGTGTTCATCCACACGTGCGGTTTGAAGCGGCGTGAAAGCCTCTGCCCAATCGATAACGCCGAGGTAATAGTACGCTTCTGCATCCTTCGGATCGACTTCAATCCGGCGCTGGTTCCATTTCTTAGCTTCTTCCAACGCGGCGTGCTTTTGTTCCGGCGTCCCGGCACTCGCGGCGTTATAGGCCATCGAAGCCATGGAAGCCAGCGCGAGAGAATTGGTGGGGTCCTTTTTCAGTACCCGTTCGAATTCCTGCTCAGCCGCTTCATGGTACTTCTTGTTGTCCGGCGAATCTGCGCCCGGGACCCACTGAATCATGTACGAAGTAGCCAGATAGAGTTGGGCGTTCTGATTCGTCGGATCCAGCCGGACGGCCTCTTTGAAGTGCTGCACCGCCTGGGCGTAATGATTGTTCTTATACGCCGTTACGCCCCTGTTCATCTCGTCACGCGATTGAAGTTTGGCGCACGCCGAAGTCAACAGCAGCATGCCTCCGCACAGCGCGAGCGTTAACCATTTGAACCTATGCATTGTCTTCGATCCTCTTCTTTACGAGGCGCTACTGGCCGGCCTCGACCTTAGGAGTCATAATACCGACTTTATCGAGACCCGCGCCTTTCGCGTCGTCGATAGCCTTTGCCACATACCGGTAATCCACATCCGGGTCGCCCTTGACAAAGACGACTTTCGTCGCGCGTGTCTTGAAAATATCCTCAAGCCGTGCCGTCAGATCCGATTCTTTTACAGGTTGACCATTGATTTGCAGACTCGCGTCTTTCGCGACCTCAATGACGACGTTCGGATCCTGACTGGGAGGCGGCGGGGGCATATTTGGAGGTGGAGGTTGAGGTACCAGCGTATTCAGGCCATGCGGCGTCAGCGGCGTGATGACCATGAAAATAATCAGCAGTACCAGCAACACATCGATAAGCGGCGTAACGTTAATATCCGCCTTGGCTCCGCCGGAGCCGCCAACTGCCATTGCCATAACGAAATATCCCTTTCGAGTGTGATCTAGCTAAAGACCCAACTTCCTGTTCTTATCCTGGATCGGTTCCGTGATGAGCCCGATTTGATCGACCTGCGCGTTGCGCAGATTATCGAGAACATCGGTCACGCTGGAAAACCGTGCTCTTGCATCCGCTCTGATATAGACCGTCTTGTCGGAGCGATTCTGCTGGAGATCTTTGACCTTGCCGGCCAATTGATCCGGCTGTATCAAGGTGTTGCCGGGGCTCAGGAAGTCTTTTCCGTCGCGCGTGATCGCGATCAGAATGGCATCTTCCTTGTCCGCTTCCTGCATCTTGATATCGTTGTGCGTCTTTACCATGTTCACTTGTTGGCCTTTGGACAACATAGGCGTGATGACCATGAAGATGATAAGCAGCACCAGCATAACGTCCACCATCGGCGTCACATTAATGTCGGATACGACCGGCGGCGCTTTCGCTAACTTTGCCATTTTTCGCTCTCCTTAAAACTGAACTCACCCGAGGATCAAGGCAACTTCTCAGAGAGACGTGGAGCGGTCTCGTAGAAGGCCGCTCCGCGCCATCGATTCAACTCGAGTCAGTAGCTATTAGCTGTCGGCTCTCAGCCATCAGCCAAAGTACATGGGCTGACTGCTGATCGCTGAAGGCTTTACTTGGCCACCATCCCCTTCTGCGTACGCTTCAGGAAATAGTCGATCAGCTCGGAGCTGGAGTTCCCCATTTCCACATCGAATGCTTCGATGCGGTTGGTGAAATAGTTGAACATCCAGACAGCCGGGATGGCCACGAACAGACCGACGGCGGTGGTAATCAGGGCTTCCGAAATACCGCCGGCTACCGCGCCCAGACCAGTCGTCTTCGATGTCGAAATCGACTTGAACGCGTTCATGATGCCGACGACCGTTCCGAACAGTCCCACGAATGGAGCCGTCGAGCCGATTGTCGCGAGGCTGCTGACACCGCGCTTCAGTTCGGCATGCACAATCGCTTCCGCGCGTTCGAGCGCGCGGCGCGAAGCTTCAATGTCTTCTCCCGGAATTTCAGAGCTGACCTGGTGCGCCTTGAATTCCTGCAGACCCGCTACAACAACCTTAGCCAGGTGGCTCTTGTTGAAGCGGTCGGCAATCTTGATAGCCTCGTCCAATTTGCCTTCGCGCAGAGCGCCTGCAACTGCCGGGGCAAATGCCCGCGACTGTTTGCGCGCCGCGTTGTAGGCAATCAGGCGGTCAATCATGACGCCGATAGACCACGCCGACATGATGAACAGCACGAAGACCACGCATCTAGCGAGCCATCCCATGCTGCCCCATACCGAACGCAGGTCCCAATTGATACCTTCGGACTCCTGAAGTAGCCAGAGAGCCCATACTTGAATTTGTAAAACCAATGCCATGCTTATCTCCTAAGTTGAATCGATTACTGAACGAACTAAAAACTAAACGTACCTGACTTTACTGGCTCAACGTGAAATTCACGATGATATCGGTGACCACTGTAACCGGTTGCCCGTTTAGCAGCGTCGGCCGGTACTTCCACTGCAATACAGCTTCTTTAGCGGCCTGCACCAGAAGCGGATGGCCACGTACGAGTTGCAGATTCTCTATATTTCCTTCCTTGCTAATGACGGCGGTGAACTCGACCGTACCCTGCACGCGCGCCGATTTCGCCAGCGGCGGATAGACCGGCTGAACCTTACGAATCAGGTTCGCTTCAGCTACCTGGCCTCCAATGCGGACCGGGCCGCTCGGGGCTTTCGGCTTCGGGGGAGGCGGCGGCGGCGGAGCGCCCGGAACACCACCCAGAACACCACCAATCACGCCACCGGCTACTCCGCCGGCTTCACCCGTGCCGCCCACAACGCCCAGACCTGTATCGGGTGGCGGAGCAGCTTCTTCGATTTTGTTAATCGTTTTGGGAATAACTTTCGGCGCCAATAATTGGTTGGCGACGAATTGCTTGACCACCGGCTTTGGAATCACCTTCTGCTGAGGCGGCGGTGGGGGCGGCGGCGGTGGCGGTGGAGGAGGGGCCACCAGCATACTCTTTAATTGCGCGCTCGGTAGCGTCTGCGTATAGATCAGGGGGATCAAAATCAGAACGCATATTAAACCGATCTGCAATAACAACGAAAGCACGATCGTATACGGCTTCTTGGTTTTCGTTGTCCCGTCTACAAATGTTTGATCAAACATGTAAGTCCCCTTGCTCCGGACCCTCGTTAGCGGTCCGGTTTGCAATTCATTAGCTTATTTCATTTCGCGGTCCGCATGGGTTTCACACTCTTCACGGGCTTGGCCACGCTCGGTGTCCGGGTCTGAACCGCAGGCGGCGGCCGCGTTCCCCGTTTCCGGCGATCCGCTACATCCTGCCAGAAAATCAAAATTGGGCTGGCAATAAAAATCGACGAGTAAGTTCCGATAATAATCCCAATGACCAGCGCGAACGAGAAACCGTTCAACACCTGACCTCCGAAGAGGAACAGTGACAAAGCCGTCAGGAACGTCAGGCCCGATGTAAGAACGGTCCGGCTCAAGGTCTGGTTAATACTCATGTTGACGATGTCGCGGAACGAACCACGAATCTGCAGCTTCAGGTTCTCGCGAATACGATCGAAGGTAACAATCGTATCGTTCATCGAATAACCGACCAGCGTAAGCAATGCGGCAATAACCGTCAAATCGATCGGCTTGTTGAAAATGGAGAATAGCCCGATCGTGATGATCGTATCGTGAAATACCGCAATGACGGCGGCGACACCATAGATCCATTCAAACCGGAAAGCGATGTAAATCAACATTGCGCCTAGCGCGATCAACACAACGTTGATGGCCTGCTGGCGCAGATCGGCTCCGATCTTTGGACCGACAAACTCGAAACTCCGGATATTGAAGCTGCCGGGAAAACAAACCTGTTTAATAACGTTGAGAACTTGAGGCGTAACACCCGGCACCCCGGACAACTCATCCAGATTCCGGATAAGACCCGAATGGGCATCGCGATATCCGGTGATGGCGCTGGCTAAAGCCTGAAGCTGATCGTCGGAGAGCGCAACGCTCGCGTTCGCAAGCGGCTGCCGCAGCGCATCGGCAAGCGCGCTGTGCCCCACGTTGTTGACATCCACTTTGCCGCCGGAATTCGGATTGAATGTTGCGTTCAGAGTCGCAATCATATCATTACGCGCGACCTGCAGCGCCTGCTCGTTCGCAGCGCCGGTTGAGATGAGCGCTTCCTGTGAGTTGCTGATCTCCTGCACTTCAATTTCGCCCGGAAGCTTCTTGTGAAGCGCGGAACGGATCGTTTCCGCCGAAGGCCGTTTGGCGAAGTTTACATCCATCAGCGCGCCACCAGTAAAATCTATTCCGTATCTCGGTCCGCCTTTAATCCATAAGCTGCAGAGGCCGGCAGCCGTAAGCAGAAGAGACAGGATGATGAACGGCCACTTCTTGCCGAGAAAGTCAAAGTTCGTGTGCTTGAAAATTTCCATCTAGCGTCAGAGGCCGGCATCTATAGGAGATAGACACCGGTTCATTACAAATGTTCCCAATTCTACCGC
>DAISJE010000296.1:0-6237 GCA_036821665.1 Bryobacteraceae bacterium
TACTCTCACCCGTTTCCACTTCTTCCCAACACGAACGATCAGCGTGCCGCGTGCGCCGGTTAGCAGCAAATCTTTCTGAACATTGCCGTTAATCTCGACGGCGCCGGCCTTGATTTTGCGCGTAGCATCCGTCACGCTATCGGCAATCCCGACGAGCGCGATCAGCTTATCCACTCGAATGCCTTTCTCGCTCGATGCCTGAGGCGGCAATTCGACGGTTTCGGTGTCGGCCGGCTCGAGGCCCTGCCGAACTTCGCGGTCGAAGGCATCGGCTGCGGCATCGGCCTCTTCGGCCGAATGAAAATCAGTAACAATCCGGCGGCCCAGTTCCATTTTGACCTCCATCGGATCGCGCAGGCCCCCTGCCACGTTTTCGCGTAGGCGGACAATCTCATTCGTTTGCATGTCCGTCAATAGCTCGTAATAGCGGTACATCAGCTCGTCGCTGATCTGCATAACCTTGCGGAACATCACCTTGGGCGGCTCAAAGATGCCAATGTAGTTGCCTTTCGATTTCGACATCTTCTCGACGCCGTCCAGCCCTTCGAGGATGGGAACCGTCGCGACAATCTGTGGCGCCTGGCCGTAGTTCTTCTGAATTTCGCGCCCGACGAGCAGGTTGAATGTCTGATCGGTCCCGCCCATCTCGACATCGCATTCAAGCGCAAAGGAATCGAATCCCTGCGCCAGCGGATACAGCAGTTCATGAACCGAGATCGGAACGCCTTCTTTGAAACGCTTGCTGAACTCTGCGCGTTCCAATAGCTGCGCAACCGTATATTTCGAACAGAGCCGGATCACATTCTCGAACGTGAGCGGCTCCAGCCACTGGCTGTTGAACCGGATTTCCGTCCTCTGCGGATCGAGAATCTTAAATACCTGTTCCCGGTAGGTCTCGGCATTGCGGTTGATTTCATCGCGCGTCATGGGCGGACGCGTGATATTGCGTCCGGTCGGATCGCCGATCAAGCCGGTCATATCGCCGATCAAAAAGATGACAGTGTGTCCGAGATCCTGAAAATGCTTCATCTTTCGAAGCAGGACAGTATGGCCCAGGTGCAAATCGGGCGCCGTGGGGTCGAAGCCGGCTTTGACACGCAGAGGGCGATTCTCTTTGGCAGCGATGTGGAGGCGTTCGCGCAGCTCTTCTTCGCGGATCAGTTCGGCTAATCCCTTTTTTAAGTAAGTAAGTTGTTCTTCAATCGGAGCGAAGGGCACGTGCTCTCATTTTAGAAGCCGCTTTGAAAGAGTGGGCTAGGATGAAATATCTCCGAGAAAGCTGTATGAAGGGTCCGGTCTCGCAATTGAAGTGGGTGTTATGGCTGTTGGCGGCCGGGAGCGCAGCCGCTGCAAGTCCGCAAACCACGAGTAATCAGGTCACCTTTAATCGAAACATCGCGCCCATTGTGTATCAGAACTGCGCGCCATGCCATCGGCCCGGCGAAGCAGCGCCGTTTTCACTTCTCAGCTATGAAGATGCGAAACGCCATGCCATGCAGATTGCAGATGTGACGAAGCGCCGCTACATGCCTCCGTGGCTGCCGGAACCGGGCAAAGGCGATTTTCAGGAAGAGCGCCGGCTGACGGACGCCCAGATCCAACTTATTCAGGATTGGGTGAAGGACGGAGCGCCGGAAGGTTCCACCGAAGGTGCGCCTGCGCCGCCGAAATTTAGTTCCGAGTGGCAGCTCGGACCACCCGATCTGATTCTGCATGTGCCCAAGCCATACGAACTGTATGCCTCGGGCCCCGAAGTTTTCTGGAACTTCATTCTTCCGGTGCCGATTAAGACCTCAAAGTGGGTCAAGGCCATGGCGATTCGGCCCGGCAATCCGCGCGTCTTTCATCACGCAAACGTGATCCTCGATCGCTCTGGTTCAGCGCTCAGGCAGGAGATCCGGCCGGGCGAGGGTTTTCCAGGAATGGATCTTACGGTCGAAGAGCATACGTTTGATCCGGACGGCCATTTCCTTTCATGGAAGCCCGGTAGCCAGCCGGTTGTTGAACCCGACGGTATGGCATGGCGAGCCGATCCCGGGATGGATCTAGTGCTCAACGTTCACCTGCGGCCTTCCGGAAAGCGCGAGATTGTGAGCCCGGAGATCGGTCTTTATTTCACCGACAAACCGCAGACGAAGTTTCCGATGTTGCTGGAGCTCGAACACGACGGCGCGCTCGATATTCCGGCTGGCGACAAGGATTTTCTTTCGAGTGACGATTTTCACGTTCCGATGGACATGAATGTGCTTGCCGTTTATCCGCACGCGCATTATCTGTGCAAGCTGATGGAAGGCTATGCCACGCTTCCGGATGGCACGCGCAAGTGGCTGATTCGGATTCCGAATTGGGATTTGAACTGGCAAGGTGTTTACAACTACAAAGAGCCGGTTTTCCTTCCGAAAGGGAGCGTGATTTCGATGCGCTATCACTACGACAATTCGGCGGACAATCCACGTAACCCGAACCATCCACCGAAGCGCGTCAAGAATGGGAACGAAGCGCTCGATGAAATGGGCGACCTTTGGCTTCAAGTATTGCCGGTAGGCGACACAGATCAACGCGCTGAGTTGCAAGCATCGGTTACCAGGCAGCGGCTCGAAAAATACCCCACCGATTTCGTCGCGAATTTCGATATGGGTGATTTGCTGCTGAATCAGGACAAAGCGGCAGAAGCGATTACCTATTTTGAGCGCGCATGCCAAACGCAGCCCACCAGCCCGCTGGCAGCCAGCGAACTGGGAGTTGCACTCGTAAACGCATCGAGACTGCCCGAAGCCCGCGAGCAATTTAAGCGAGCGTTACAACTCGATCCGAAATACACAGATGCGCGCTACAACCTGGCGAGTTTGGAAGCGACCACCGGCGAGTGGGAATCCGCGGCGAACGATTTCAAAGAAGTGACTGTCGAGAAGCCGGATAACGTGAAGGCAAAGCAGCATCTGGGCGAAGTCATGTTTCTGTGGGGCGACGACCTGGCTAAAGCGGGAGATTACAATCAGGCAGTTTTGCGGTATCGGGATGCGTTAGCGTATCGAGCCGACGATCCCGATTTGCATACCAACCTCGGTATGGCGCTGGCACGCGTAAATCAGATCAAAGAAGCGACAGCGGAGTTTGAAGCGGCGGTGCGTATCGATCCGAATGCCGAGCGTGCCAAAGAAGCGCTGGCGGCCATTCAGCGGCAGTAACGCATCTGTATTTTGTGGGGCGGGATGGCATCCCGCGCGGCGGTTGGTTACCGCCGCCATCGCAAAGACGAAAAAAGGCCGATTCAGACGAATCGGCCGCAGGTTGTCAAGTTCCGTTGACCAACCTACCCCACATCGCGTATCGCTTCGATTTGAAAACTGGTGACCTTGGCCTCGCAAAGGTCGCCTGATCTTCCCAGCGGCCGGCTCTTACCCGATATAATCGCGCCTATGTTTCGTTTCAGTCTGTTATTACTGATAGGCGCCACGACGATGCTTGCTCAGGATGCCAGGGTGCGCGTTATTGCCTTCGGCGCGCATCCCGACGATTGCGATATTCGCGCCGCGGGCACGGCGGCCAAATTTGCCGCGCTCGGTTACGCGGTTAAGTTTGTTTCCGTGACCAACGGCGATGCCGGCCATCAGGATATCGGCGGTGGTCCGCTCGCGCTCCGGCGTCGTGCTGAAACGCGAGAATCCGCTCGCCGGCTGGGCATCGCCGCTTACGATGTGCTGGACAATCACGATGGCGAATTGCTTCCGACGATCGATGTCCGGCGGCAGATCATTCGCGAGATTCGCGAATGGAAGGCCGATATTGTGCTTGCGCCCAGGCCAAACGACTATCATCCCGACCACCGCTATACCGGCGTGCTCGTGCAGGATGCGGCCTACATGGTCGTTGTTCCGAATATCCTTCCTCTGACACCGGCTTTGCGAAAGAACCCAGCTTTCTTCTACTATCAGGATCATTTTCAAAAGCCCGCGCCGTTCCGTCCGGATGTCGCCATCGACATCGATGACGTTTTCCAAAAGAAGATCGACGCTCTGGATGCCCAGGTTTCACAATTCTATGAATGGCTGCCCTGGGTGGCCGGGACGTTGTCTGAAGTTCCAAAAGATCCCGTCGAACGAAAAAAATGGTTGGCGCGCACTTATCCCTTTACCCCGAATCCCGACGTGCGTCGCGCGCTCGAGAAATGGTACGGGCAGGAACGCGGATCGAAAGTGCAACACGCCGAGGCCTTCGAGCTGTGCGAATACGGATCGCAGCCTAATGATCAGGAGTTGCGGCGACTCTTCCCAATGCTGAAGTAGACGCGGTACCGGTAAAGACTATTCCGGGTGTTAGTACGGATGTGACCGTCCGACTAATATTTAGCTTGCAATTAAAATTCTGACATAGTAGTATTACTCAAGCTAAGGGGTTTGCTCTATTTGGGGTGGAGCGCTCACTGCTTACGGGCTGTTTGTCTCTGTAAGCGCTTGGCTTGCTGTTTAGAAACACCATTTAGTGTCATGGGGGACATAAAGTGCGTGCTTGCAGTTGGGGTGTGGGCTTTTTCAAGAAGACAACCAATATAGGCTTCTTCGCCGGTGTCCTGGCGCTGGCCATTAGTGTTCCGCTGTCAAGTTATTGCCAGGCAGTCTATGGGTCATTAGTGGGTACGGCTATGGACCCGAGCGGTGCCGTGGTGCCGGGGGCGTCTGTCACTGTCACCGAAACCGGAACCGGGCAGGTTCGTAACGATACTACGGACCAAAGCGGCCGGTACAATTTTGTCAACTTATTGCCGGGCACTTACGACGTGCAAGTTACTGCGCACGGATTCCGGACGCTTGACCACAGGGGAGTGCGAATTACTCCCAACACCGTTCAGCGCGTGGATGTGCACCTCGAAGTGGGCCAGGCAACTGAGCAGGTGAACGTATCGGCGGAAGCCGTGCAGTTACAAACCGATAAGGCCGATACTCATACGGAAATCACGTCCAAGCAGGTGCAGGATATCCCGCTGGGCGGGTATCGGAATTATCAAACACTGATCAACCTCGCGCCTGGCGCCACGCCGGCATCATTTCAGAATTCTCTTACCGATACGCCCGCACGCGCGCTCCATACGAACATCAACGGCGGCAACGCGCAGACGAATATGACCCGCATCGATGGCGCAGAAAGCGTGAACGTCTGGCTGCCGCACCACGTGGGCTATGTTGTCCCAGCGGAGACGGTAGACATCGTGAACGTCACAACCAGCTCCGCCGATGCCGATCAGGGCCTGGCCGGCTCATCCGCTATCACGGTGGTTACTAAATCCGGTACGAATCAAATACACGGTAGCGCCTTCGAATTTCACAATGACCAGCACCTGAATGCACGCAATTTTTTCCTGAAGCCTGGCGTCGATAAGCCGGTCGGCATCTACAACAATTACGGCGGTACTCTGGGCGGACCAATCAAAAAAGACAAATTGTTTTATTTCGTCAGTTTTGACGGCACGAACCAAAAGCAGAGCGCAAACGGACTCTATACGGTGCCTACCGCGGATCAGCGTGCAGGCGATTTCAGTGCGTATAACACTCCGATTTACAACCCGTTTACTGGAAATGCGGATGGCAGCGGACGGAGCGTATTCGCGGGCGGAAAGATACCGGCTCAATATATGAGCTCGGTCGCTCAGAAGATCCAAAGTTACTTTCCGGCTCCGAATCTTCCCGGCACGGCGAATAATTTTGCCGCGACCGGCGGCCCGATTCTCGACCGCTACTATATCGACACGAAGATTAATTGGAATCGCAATGAGAAGCACACGATTTGGGGCAAGTATGGCCGTATGTGGGCAACCTCAGGCGGGCAGGCGATCTTCGGCGTGGCGGGCGGACCTGCACCCGGCGCGGATCCTGGCCTAGGCCACACGGTTATCCAGATTGCAACCATCGGACACACCTATATCTTTTCGCCGAACTTGATCCTGGACGGCAACATCGGCTACCAGCGCATGGTGCAAGACGTAACTGGCAACGATTACGGCAAAGACTTCTCCACAATACTGAATATTCCAGGAATCAATGGACCCGATATCCGTCAAAGCGGGTTTCCCGATGTTGCGATCGGCAATTACACGGGTTTCGGCGTGCCGAACTGGATGCCGTTGTTCCGTACCGACGAAACCTACACGCATAGCGACAGCCTGACCTGGACCAAAGGATCGCATCAGGTGCGCTTCGGCTTCAACGTGCCCACCGGCACGTTCCTCGGCTACCCGTTCCG
>DAISJE010000297.1:0-6205 GCA_036821665.1 Bryobacteraceae bacterium
AAAGGAAGGCAGCGCTTTATACGCAGCCCGATACGTTGCCCAACCACCGTCCGGGCTGGCGTGCGGCGCCGCGATCCCAACGGTCTTGCCGGTGCCTTCCGGCTTGCCCACCCGGCCCGCAAGCAGGTCGCGGAGCTGAATCGGATCGTTGGGATACGCCGAGCCCGCAAAGGCAGCTTCGCGCATCGGTTCTTCTGCAAACTGCGCTTCGCGTTTTGCCTTCAGCTCTCGGTAGCGATCGTTCTCGAGAAAACCGGCATCGTTTAAAGAATCAAAAAGATGCTTTTCAAGTTCGCCGATCTGAATCTCACCAGTTATGCGGACGAGTTCGGCGCGTAAATCGAGCGTGGATTGCGTGCCATCAAAACACTCCAATACCTGAACAAGAGGAGGCGGGACTAGCAATGTCGCATCGGAATAATGGTACGGATCCCGAATAAAAAGACCTGGCCGCGAAGGATCGGGCGACGGAGTAAAATCCAGATTAAAACGCAGTCTGGGAAGAACTTCGGACACCCCTCATTGTACGAAGAGGGATTCGATCAACCGGCCCATTCACGCGGCGAAGTCTCGCAAGCGGTCTACGAATTCACGTGGAACGCGCACGTTTCCGTTCAGCCCGGTACCGAGATCGATGTCAGGCTTCGCGTCGCCGTGGAAATCCGAGCCGCCGGTCGGCAAGAGCGCCAATTCGGCCGCAAGCTGCCGGTAATGGGCTTGCAATTCAGGTGGATGCTCGGAGTGGTAGATTTCGAGTCCGACCAGTCCGGCATCTTTGAAACGCGACAGCGTCTGTTTCTCAGCGTCGCGAGAGAGTCCAAGTCGAATGGGATGCGCCACAACGGGAATACCATGTGAATTGCGCACAATCTGAATCGCCTTTTCGGTTGAGATGCTCTGGCGTTCCACAAAACAGGGGGCCTGCTCACCGATAAACCGGTCAAACGCATCCTGCGAGTTCCGTGCGTAGCCCTTATCGACAAGTATGCGCGCGAAATGAGGGCGTCCGGCCAGACTCCGGCCGCGAGCTTCCACTTCTGCGAGCGTAATGTCTACTCCGCGCTCTCGCAGTGACTCCACGAGCTTGCGATTTCGTGTTCGACGGGCGTTCTGTTGATCGGTGAGCCATTCTTTGAATTCGCCCGACGGCGGACCATTCAAAAAATAGGCAAGCAAATGAGCGGTGCGATTCCCGGATCCGATGCCTGCTTCCATTTTGGTATTCAGTTCGATACCGCACAAGAGATCGAGCTTCTCCTGGCGGGCGAACGGAACGGCTTTCTCATACCCGTCGAGTGTGTCGTGGTCGGTGATCGCAAGCGTGGCGAGATCGGCCTTTTTGGCCAGCATTACCAACTCAACCGGCGTCACACTTCCGTCGGATTCATTGGTATGCGCATGTAGATCGACGAAAGCGGAACCGGAGGGCGAGTCAGGAAATTGCGGCACTAGCGGCTCTTGAACTCCCCATAGGTTTCAAATACGAATACCTCGCCGCAAGTGTGTGCGATAAAGCGTCCCGTCCCCAACACTTTTTCCTTTGTGCGATTCTCCAGGAAAACCGCGCCGTCGGTGCTGTCGCCCGGCTTCAATTTGGTCGCGACGAATGTAATGGCAGATGCGGCAGCGGCGGCTTTGAAGCCTCTGTTCACGAATTGCGCCATAGCGGCCTCGCGCCGCTGCTCGTATCCGTTGGTGGAGCGAAAATTCGAGAGCGCGTAAATGGTGTTTTCATACAACAATTGCAGTTTAATAACATCGTTGCGGTTGGCCTTTTGAAGAAGCGTTTCGACAACGTAATCGGCGGAAGTTGGGAGCAGGACCACACCATCTTGCCGTGTAAAACTGAAATCAGTGGCCTTCACGGTCCATGACACCAAAGATCCATTCGTGACGGTGACCTGCACGACGTTGAAGTCGCTGATGTGTTGCGGCAGCGGCGCAAACATCACGGTAACGCCGTTCTTGGTGAGCGCTTCATATTCCAGGCCGTGCGATTGAAATTCGATGGGCGCCGGCTCTTTCTCGGCACCCTGAGCGGCTTGGGCCGGATTCGGAGACTGCGGCCTGGCAAGGCTCGATGCGGCAACGAGCACCAATAGGCACCGGATAGGTACAATCCCGCCTCGCGCTTTTAGAAAATTCATCCGGATCAAGCCTTTTACTACCTGTTATCCGCTGCCAGTTTAGAAGTGAGATACCAGCACAAAATTCCCTTCGGGTGTGAAGAAAAGCCCCCCATGTCCAGCCGCAAAATTGCCCCTTTTTTGAAATCGACCTGTAATTCGGGCTGGCCCAGCAGATATCCGGCAAGGTTACCGAATAACGGATTGTGTCCTACCAGCACGATCGACGGTTCATTTCTGTTGACGCGAATTTCCTCCCAGATTTGTTCCGTGGCGGCTCCAGGCAGCAGCGCTTTGCTGGACACAATCTCGTTTTTGCAGGCAAGGATTTCTTTCGCGATTTCAGCGGTTTGCATCGCCCGCTTCAAGGGACTACTTACGATCAAACTCGGCTTCACATCGGCTCGCCCTGCAACCTGAAGAGTTTGACGAAGTCTCCGCCGGCCCTCAGCGGTGAGGGCACGGTCCGCGTCGCTCAAGCCGGCGCGCTCTTCTTCCGAGATTCCGTGGCGCAAAAGGTATACCTGCATAGCAGGGTTTCGCCTTTCATTCTGTCATACTGAGGCTTCATGCTTGCGCGTCCAGACGTTCAGGATCGCGTCCTCCTGGTTGTGGCAGTCCTGGCGGCCTGCCTGATTCAGATTTCGATCGCGGCCAGCCAGATATTTCTCGGTTTAGGCATTGTGTTGTTGCTGGTCTTTCGCCAGAAGCTCCCCTTCCCGCGAATCTGGATTCCGCTGGCATTCTTCTTTTTTTGGACGGCTCTCGCGGATGTGTTGTCCCCCGATCCTTGGGGCGGGAGGGCTCAAATAAAGAAGTTCTTCGTCTTTCTCTTCATTCCTTTGATTTACGGTGTATTTGAGCGCCAGTTTTCAAAAGTTTATTGGCTAATAGTTGCCTGGGCGGCGGCAGCATCCGCGTCCGGATTATGGGCGTTAGTTCAATTTGGGCTTAAATATGAGGGCGCAGAACATACGCACCAAAGTTTCTATTTCACATACGTAGGCAGACGGATAACTGGATTCGAAAGTCATTGGATGACTTTCGGAGCACTGCAATTGTCCGTGCTATGCCTGCTTTTATCGCAATGGTTCTTTTCGAGCAAAAGAATGCCAGGTTGGGCATACAGCAGTTTGCTCATCCTCTCGGCGGCTATTCTGCTGGGCTGGACCCGAAGTATCTGGCTGGCGACCGTACCCGCTGTTCTTTACCTGGTTTGGTTCTGGCGCCCCAAAATGACGCTTGCCGTTCCCGTTGCGGTAGTTGCGGCGCTACTGATTGCGCCTTCCGGAACTCGCGCGCGACTCACGTCATTATTTGACCCGCATGGGCAGACAGATTCTAATCGTCATCGCGTCGTGACCTTCCGTACGGGTGTAGAAATGATCAAGGCGCATCCGGTGTTCGGTCTTGGTCCGGAGGAGATCAGCCGTAATTTCAACGCATATGTTCCAGCAGATATTCGGCGCCCCCTGCCCATCGGCTACTACGGCCATCTGCACAACATTTATCTTCAATACGCGGCTGAACGAGGCATTCCGGGCCTGTTATTGATGCTCTGGTTTATCGGGCTGGCGGTTTGGGATTGTTTTCAAGGTATCTTGTGCATCCGTGGCGTGCGCTCGCAGCAGTTGTTCGTACTTCATGGAGTCGTTGCAGCGACAATCGGCGTGCTGGTGGAGGGTATTTTCGAATACAATCTCGGGGACAGCGAGGTTCTCATGATGTTTGTGACTATCATCGCGCTTGGCTATGCGGCATTGAAGAATCTGAAATTCGCCGAATCCGTGCAGAGCCAAGTAGCGCAAGAACCTATCGCGATCTGAGCCTGCGCGATAATAACAAAGGATTACTGCATGGGTACTGCCACATTAAATCAAACTGCTTCCGAGTATAAAGTTGCCGATCTGGGTCTGGCTGATTGGGGCCGCAAAGAGATTTCTATTGCCGAACACGAAATGCCGGGTCTGATGGCCATTCGCGAAAAGTACGCCAAAGAGAAACCACTGCAAGGCGTTCGCGTAACGGGTTCGCTGCACATGACGATCCAAACGGCGGTACTGATTGAGACTTTGACGGATCTCGGCGCCGATGTTCGCTGGGCCAGTTGCAATATTTTCTCAACTCAGGATCATGCCGCGGCAGCTATCGCGGCAGCAGGCGTCCCGGTTTTCGCCTGGAAAGGCGAGACTCTTGAGCAGTATTGGTGGTGCACATACCAGGCCATCAGCCATCCTGACGGGAATGGGCCGCAGCTTGTGGTAGATGACGGTGGCGACGTAACGCTTCTGATCCACAAAGGATATGAACTGGAAGCCGGAAGCGATTGGGTTAATACGCCCTCAGAGAGCCACGAAGAGAAGGTCATCAAGGATCTGCTGAAGAAGATTCACAAGGAAGATCCCCAGCGCTGGCGTAAGATCACCAAGCAATGGCGTGGAGTTTCCGAAGAGACGACTACCGGTGTTCACCGGCTGTATAAGATGCAGGAGCAAGGCACGCTGCTGGTGCCTGCGATCAACGTAAACGATTCCGTGACGAAATCGAAATTCGACAATCTCTACGGTTGCCGGGAATCGCTGGCAGATGGTATCAAGCGCGCAACAGACGTGATGGTTGCAGGCAAAGTTGCGGTCATCTGCGGATACGGAGATGTGGGGAAAGGATCGTCGCACTCGCTTCGCGGTATGGGCGCTCGCGTGATCGTTACGGAAATCGATCCAATCAACGCACTCCAGGCAGCTATGGAGGGTTTCGAGGTCACGACAATTGAAGATACTCTCGGCCGCGGCGATATTTATGTCACCTGTACCGGCAATGTCGATATCATCACGCTCGAACACATGCGGTACATGAAAGACCAGGCGATTGTCTGCAACATCGGCCACTTTGACAATGAGATTCAGGTAGACCGCCTCAATACAGCGCAAGGCGTTACGCGCACGAATATCAAGCCGCAAGTGGATATGTACACGTTTCCAGACGGCCACAGCATCTTTCTGCTCGCCGAGGGCCGCCTGGTAAACCTGGGCTGCGCAACCGGTCACCCCAGCTTCGTGATGAGCAATAGCTTTTCAAATCAGACGCTGGCGCAAATCGATCTTTGGAAGAATCGGGACACCTATGAAGTGGGTGTATACACGCTTCCGAAGAAGCTGGATGAAGAAGTGGCCCGGCTGCACCTGGAAAAGATCGGCGTCAAGCTCACAACGCTGACACCCAAACAGGCCAATTACCTGGGCGTTCCGGTCGACGGTCCGTTTAAGGCGGATCATTACCGGTACTGAGAAAAACCACCTGCTCACGCGCGCGCGGCTCAGAATCCGCGTGCTACGGGTTTGAGCCGAGTCCGTTCACCAGAATCTCGGACAGCGACGAAATCAGCAGACTGCCCGGATTATCGGGAGTCCAGTTCTGTTCGGGCATATCGTCTACTGTGATCGCCATCGCGATAGGACCGCGTTTTGAGTAAATAATGCCTACATCGCTGCGAAGCGCATCGAGAGCGCCGGATTTGTGGGCGATGTCGACATCCTTCATGTCGCGCCCCATACCGTCCTGATCGCGCTGTTTTTTCAGGATTGCAATCATTTCCTGCGCGGCGCTACGGCTCACCAGATCGCCCCGGTATAGCTTTTCGAGAAGAATAACCATCTCGTGCGGAGAACTGCGGCCGATTCCCCACTTTTTGTTTTCCGGCTTGGCGCCTTCGGTGGTGATGCCGCTAGGGAAGGGTTTGAGATCGTTTCGGTCTCCCAATATCTTGCGCATCACACGCGTTTGCTGTAGGCCGAGCTTAGCCATACGGGCATTCACGGCATTGCCGCCGATGCGATTCAAGATGAGATTGGTCGCAGTATTGTCGCTGAGCACAATCATCAGGTCGATCATGTCCCGAATGGGAAGACGGTCACCGTCCGAAAGATCCTGCAGAATTCCGCTTCCCGAAACCTTTTCCTCCTGGGTCAGGGTCAGCGGCTCGGAGAGGTTCAACTTGCCCTCGGCGGCTTCAGCAAAACATTCGATCATGATCGGCAACTTGATGGTACTGGCGGTTCGCACCGGTTCATCGGCGCGCA
>DAISJE010000298.1:0-6154 GCA_036821665.1 Bryobacteraceae bacterium
ACGGCAGACTCTGTCAGGTCGCAGCACAAGGTTCCAGTCGGAGTCCTCGGCGTACAGTGCGCGCAACCGGCCCTCTACCTCAGGAGAGGCGATATTGGCAATCGCTGTCGCCTCGCCGACTCCCTCCAGACTGCGGGTGAAGCGGCCGATAAATTGCAGCGTAACGGCGAGGCTCTTGTGAATATCGTGAATCGCTGCAATCTTGAGTTGGGGTAAATCGAAGCCCTCCCCGAGCATATCCACGCAAACCACAATTCGTGACTCCCGGTTTCGGATCGCCCGCAGAGCCACCAATCGTTCGGCTCTCGTTAATTCGCTGTGAAGAAGGAGCGGCTTCAAATCCCCGGCCAGGGCCTCATAAACCGGAAAGATCTCTTTCGCGCGGCGGATCTCGTCCACGCGGGCCATCAGCAGGTGATCGAAGCCCTGAGCAAGATCTGCACGTAATTGCTGGATCGCCCGCCGGGCGATTTGTTCATCCGCTACGGACTCGTAGAACTCAACTACCGGCCGGAAGGTGACGCGCCTGAAGTATCCTTCCGCCTGGGCCTTACGGAGCGGATACGTGAAGATTGGTTTGCCATCGATCAGCTTGCCATCATTTCGGAATGGGGTGGCCGTGAACTGCAGAACTGGTTTGTCTTTAAAATGAGTTTTCAGCCGGTCCCAGGTGAGTGCTTTCACGTGGTGCGCCTCGTCGATAAACAGATGCGAAGCGCATTCCGCCAGGGCGGCCTGAACGAATTCCGGCGCCCGTCCAGCGACCGCCATTGTGGTCACTACTACATTGCACAGCTCGAACATCTCTTGGATAGCGGAAACCGTAGTCGGAATCTTTTTTAGCAGACCAACAATTGGAAATTGTGCTCGCTGGCCCACGACGCCAAACGCATGCAGGACACCAAAAGTTTGGAATTTATGGACTAATTGATCACGTAGTGCATCGGTGGGCACCACAACCAAGAGCTTTGGCAGCCGCTCTTTTGCCAGAATGGCGAGCATTGTTTCGGTTTTCCCAGTGGCGGTCGGCATCACAATGGTTGCGGGCTCAACCGTGACCTTCCAATGCGAAAGCACCGCATAAAGAGCCCCAATTTGCGGAGGGCGAAGCCCTGGCCTAATATCGTTCCCGTTCAACTCCTCTTCAATAAAGAAGAACTGGTCCTTCCAAGAAGCACGCACGAGGGCCGCAATGGAACGGAAATTCGTGATACTGGCCAGGCGAGTAATCGGTAATGGCTTCAACCATTGATTGGCATGATCCGGCCGCAACCAAAGCACTTCGTCCACTCTTTCGGGTGGAGTGACTTTGTTCTCGACGAGAAGGATTCTCGCTCCTGAGCTTCTGGTATAGAGCCGCCCGGAGATCTTCCCGGTTGCAAAACTGGCAAGGGGGGTATTAATCGAGCCGCCAGAGGAGCCGAGCTGCCGAATCTGGCCAATGCTCGTCCGGATATCGAGTCGAATTTGCTCTGGCAATTCGATGGCAGCGGCTTCAGCGGAACTCTTCAATGGCGCAGCCATATACAGGTCCTCATTTCTGAACTGGGATGAAACAAACACAGCTACGCACGCTGTGCGTTGTCGGACAGATCGAGCAGGGAGAGATCCTACGCTGCCAGGCAGAAGTTCCTGATCTCGAAGATCGAGGGAGAGAATACCGAAAGCGAAGTCAGCAAAACCGACCTGTTTTCGTTCTCTCTTAATTACAATCCCTATCCCTAGAAGAAATCAAGCACCGCACGAAAAATGCAATAAATGTTTTTGCATGCTTTGGCACTCATGAGCCGGGGCTTCGGATAACAAAGTGGCATCCTCATCGGACAACTTCGGTAAAAACTGCGCTCTCTTCAGAACGCAATTCTTCTCTCAATCTCGCTCAGCGTGGCGAGATCCTTCCGCCGGTCATAGAGTTTCGTGGTGCGCGGATCGGAGTGATTCGCCAGATCCTGCGCGGCTTCGAGCGAGCCGCCGTTTTGGAGGAACACTGTAATGCCCGTGCCGCGGAAGGTGTGATTGCAGATCGTCTCGGGGAGCCCGGCCTCCGCGCAGCGCTGTTTCACCACGCGCAAGAGATCGCGCCGGCTGATTCCCTGCCCTGTCAAGCGGTGCCGCTTATCCAAGGTCTGAAACAGCGGCGCTTTCGATTGCGTGATTTCCGCTTTGTCCAGATATCGATCTAAAAACTCTTCCGCTTCGTGATGAAGCCAGACCAGTTTTTCCTTGCCGCCTTTTTCCTGCAAGCGCAGCTGCGGCCGTTTCCCCTGGAAACGGTAATCTTCGCGCGCTAACAGAACCACGGCGCTGACACGCGCGAAGGTATAGGCCATTACGGCGATGGCGGCGCGATCGCGCAATCCTTTCAAAGAAGCGGTTTCGATGGAATCGAGCAGATCGCGCATCTGGGTCGCTTCGAGAATGGGCGTGATCCCGACTTGGCGGCTGAATTTCGGCCCCTTCACGAAGAGCGCGGGATTGGTCGGCAAAACCTGGCCAATGACTAACCAGTTAAACAGCATGCGCAAGCCGGCCAGATGCTGCTTAATGGAGGGAGCGCTCAGCTCGCGCTGTTTTGCTTCGATATAGGCGGCCACGTGCAGCGGCCGGATCTGCCGCAACTCCAAGCCGCGCTCTTCGCACCAGGCAAAGAACTGATGGGCGGCTTGCAGGTAGGCGCTACGCGTATTCCGGTTGCGAATCTGCGCGGCAAAGAAACTCGAAAAAGCGCTCCCGCGCTTGGTCACCGGCTCCGGCAATGATCGTTGGAACGGAAACCCGCGCCGTCACAAACGCCTGCACGATTTCCACAGATTCCGTCATGCGGTTCCTCCCGGCATGGGATGTAAAGAAAGCTCCGGCATCGGAAAATGCTTGCGGTTCTCGGTGACGAGCGTCAGGCCGTGTTCGAGGGCAGTGGCTGCAATCAGCATGTCGGATAACGACAACGTGACCCCTTTTCGGGCATACTCAAAACGCAGCCGGCCGGCGCGCCGGGCGATGGTTCGCGACGTTTCGTACCAGGCGAGCGAATCGAGAAAGGCATCGGTGCGCGCCGCTTCATGCGGGCGCATCCCGGCATAGACTTCCGCGAGGGTGATCTCGCAGCAGGCCAGGCGATGTCCGCGGAGCACGAAATCGCGCAGCAATTCGCGGCGGCCCTGCTTCCCGTTCAAGGCATCGACCAATACATTGGTATCGGGGAGATAGACCGTCATGCCTTGCGGTCCCACCATTCGCCCAATTTTTCGCGACGCACCTGTTCGTCTTCGTCGCGCAACTGGCGGACCCAGGCTTCCGATCCCTCGGCGAGTTCGGGATGGTCTTCCACTTTCCAGATCGGCTCCGGATCGCTGAGAATCTGGAGCAGGCGGCGGCGGTTCACCGCTTCGCGGATCACTTCGGTGAGAAAGGCGCTGCGGCCGCGCGGCCCGACGAGCGCATCGACGTCGGCCAGCAGGTCGTCCGGTAAAACCACATGGGCACGCCTGTGCGGCACCGTTAGGAATCTCCCAATCCCAGTGTGTCATGAGACCGTGTAGACTGTCCAGCCCACAACTAGTGACCAAAACACAAACCCACGCCTCCCCGTTACGACCCATAACCTTCTTTATGGGCTACCCGCAGTTTTCCCGGTCTTGACTACCGGGAGAGCGCCGAGTTAATAGAGATTCAAGCCTAACTCGGTTCTTCTGTTCAGTCTGAGGATGCAGATTGCTAGGGGGTAATTGTAATAAGCCCTACCGACGAGAGTTTGCGTACCAGCCGCAACCCATTATCGACAGCTTGCTCAGGAGGCAACTTGTTTTGTTTCGCCAATTCCACAACTAAGCGATTAAGCGTGTGTGTTCCATCAAAACGCACAACGAAGTCTGCTACGCCACGATCGAACGCGAGCCGCCTAACAAGCCCTGTCCGCCTTTCGAGGAAAACTCTCTTGGGTTTCCATGATTGGTTTTCTTGTGTTGATTCTTGTACCAGTTGAACACCACTGCAAAGCCTCGGCTTCAGTGCGAGCAGCTCCGAATCTGCATAGGACGACATAATGTCTTGCGTGGCGAAGCGCTCCAGCAAAAGCTCGCCAATTGACTCATCAGGTAACTCGTCCATGTCCTCGCATAGAAACCAATTCTTACCCGTGCGACGTCGTAACGTCAGTAGCCCGCCGACTATTTTCCTGACGCGCTGCTGCGCAAAGTATTCGATGTGCTCGACGATCATGTCCTCGCTCGCTTCGCCGTGCAGAGATGCTGATTCGCCCGCACGTGTGAGCGTATAATCTGCAGGACTCTTTTCGTAGGCTTTGAGAATCAGAGCGTCGCAGCCGGAGTCTTCGAACCATCTCATCAAGCGATGCCGCCATGAGTCGCCTTGAAATTCCACCCATTCACAGAGCATTTGAAAAAATCCACCATACTTCAGAAATTGCGGTGCTGTCCGAGCCAAACTTTCCACAAACGAATCCAACTCGTGCGGGTTCTCGGTGTATAGGAGCCGCGGCTTGGGCGTGATGAAGAACGGCGGATTGCACACAATGACATCGAACCGCTGATCGCCCACTGGTTCAAATCGGTCGCCAACGTACGTCTGAACCTTCGTTATGCCATTCAGAGCGGCATTGAATGCTGTGAATGCGAGCGCCCGAGGATTGATATCGGTTGCAACAACTGAGCGGGCTGAATGGGAAGCAATCATTGCCAGAGTTCCACATCCCGTGCCAAGATCCAAAACGGTTGCATCCGGCACGTTGATCAAGGAATTGGCAAGGAGTTTTGTAGGCGTGTTCACACCGAGTACTAGATCCGACACCGCCGTTTGAGCTTTTCGGACCGAATCACAGGCGAGGAGCAAGTCCCCAAAGTGCACGAGCATACAGTTGGGCACAAACACGTCGCCCTCACGGTCTGCCAGCCTGCACCGCAACAGGCCATCTACTATTTCCGGCGGCAAGGTGGACGATATCTCATCAGCGGACGCCACTTCTCCAAACCAGAACAGCCGAACCAGCAAATTCAAAGTAGAGTTATCGACGATTTTGTATTTCAACAGTGATCGAATTGCCGGTCTTTGCCACGGTACTTTAGCGAACCCGTGCTTTTTCATCTCCGCCTCCGTGTAGCCGGCGTGCAGGACGAATCGCGCGATCTTTTCGACGGCATCGCGTGCTGGGACGCAGGGCACGGAAGACATATGTCCCATTTAAGCAATTTGCTGCAATCATCATTGTGTATGTGATAGTTTTCGGGATACGGCTACGACTAGGCAGTTGATTTCGCAAAAGTGGCGGGCCGACTCGCTCTCCCATGCGCACGATCCGAGAGTTCTTCGATTTAGGCACTGTCGCCGGGCGCTTCATCGGAGTCCCACTGCTAATGGCCGCCATTGTTCTGTTGTTGATAAAGCCATGGAGGCGGCACAGTCATACGGGTACCGCCGAAGATCTCGGACCCGGAATTATCATCGAAGAAGTTACCAAGAATTCGGAAGCCGTTAAGGCCGGTTTGCAGAAGGGTGACTTCGTCTTCAGATGGCGACGCGGAAACGAGAAGGGTCCAATCAGTTCGCCATTCGATATTTCCTCGGCTGAGACCGAACAGGCACCCCTCGGACCCGTAATTCTTGAGGGTCAGGAATTGGGCGTGAAGCGTGCCTGGACGTTAGCTCACAGCCCGTGGGGTATTCGTTGTCGGCCCAATCTGGAGCAAACCCTTATGCCCCTTTATCGGCGAAGCGAGGAACTCCTTAAGCAGCAGGAATTAGGAGAAGCAGCCGATTTTTCAAGAGCCGCGTCGAAGAGAATACAACGGTCTTCCCAGGGGCTGGCTGCTTGGTTCTTGTTTCATATAGCCGATTCGTTCAGCCACGCTCATCAATGGCGAGAAGCTGACGAATTCTTTACGAGATCTCTTCAAATAGTGCAGATAAATGAACTAAGAGTCCACGCACAGATCCAAACGGCTTGGGCCAAGACGTTTGAACGGCGTAACGAATGGCCGCAAGCGGAAGCACATTATCAACAAGCGCTAATTGAAGACCTAAAATTTAGCCCGCAAAATCTTACGGTGGCGGCCGACCTCCAGAATCTAGCGCGCTTTAATTTCGTCCGGGGTGATCTCGGTCGGGCGACGCAGTATGCTGAGCGAGCACTTAAAATCAG
>DAISJE010000299.1:0-6138 GCA_036821665.1 Bryobacteraceae bacterium
TTGGTGACGCCAACCAGCAGCTTGAAACCGGCTTCGCCGCGAAAGCGGATTCATGCAACTCGGAGACCGACAATTGGACACGTCCGCTATCGAGCCGCGTGCAGCGAACTCCTTCCAGAGTCTGTAAGCCCTCCATTCGCAAGTCGTCTACAACCGGATCGATAGCGAACTCGACAATGTGCTCAGCACCGATGCCGGCGATGAGTTCAGCCGGAGTGCCGAGCGAGATGACACGGCCATGATCCATGACGGCTACCCGGTCGCACAGTCGCTCGGCTTCATCCATATAGTGCGTTGTAAGAATGATCGTGCGGCCTGCGCTCTTCAAATCTTCCACCAGATCCCACAGGTGGCGGCGTGCTTGAGGGTCCAGACCGGTGGTCGGTTCGTCCAGGAAGAGTAAGTCCGGATCTCCAACCAACGCGCAAGCCATGGCGAGGCGTTGTTTCTGTCCTCCGGAAAGGTTGCACGAGCGCGCGTTCTTCTTCTCGGAAAGTTGGACGATTTCGATAATACGCGCAACGGATAATCCGCGCCGATAAAAGCTGCGGAAGAGTTTCACGATTTCCTCGACCGTCAGCTTGTCCGGGAACTGCGTCTCTTGAAGCTGGATGCCGATCCGTTCGCGCAGTTCCGCTGCATGCTGCCTCCACGTAAGTCCGAACAGTTCGACCGTTCCGGAATCGGCCGGCGTTAATCCTTCGCAGATTTCTATTGTCGTGGTTTTGCCTGCGCCGTTTGGCCCCAGCAACCCAAAACACTCTCCGGCATAAACCTGGAGATCGATGCCATCGACGGCGACGACATCGCCAAATGCCTTACGAAGGCCCTGGATAGACAGCGGGAGGGTGGTACTCGAAAACGGCATGCGGGGGTTGCCTTTTGATTGTCTCAGGTCAGCCCAGGAATTTGTGAAGGTCGTATGCGGTGCTATTCTTGCGGCAGACTCGGCCGTGCGGGCCCGAAAGCTTACCCTCGGGGAAGAGATGAGAAGAGACGAACAAGTAGTCGAAGCAGAGTTAATGGAAATCAGTGCGATTCAAGACGACACGATAAAACTGGAGCGAATCGTGGCCTGGTGCGCGGCTTATCCGGACGAGGTTCCATTCGCGCTGCGCTTTTTCCGAAAGCGATCGCAGGAAGCTGGTCAGCCGGCATCGAAAGAGCCCGAGGCGAACGGGTCTTAGGGCTTCATCAAAACACGAAGCTCACGCCCCCGGTGAGCCTTTGCTGGCGCAGCGGGCCACTCGGGAGATCGGATTCCTTTCGAACCAGGAATTCGTCGGAATCGGAGGGGTCGTCCACTTTTATGGAGCGCTCGACGAAATTAGGTTGTGCGCTGAGCGTTTCGCGGTAATCGAGGCGCAGCAGCCATCGCCGGCTTACTCGAAACTTAACGCCTCCTCCGTACTGGAATCCGAACTGGAACACGCCTCCGCCATTTAATGGAGGTTCGTTCGCAAAGTTGTAAGCAGCCAAGATGAGCCCAACGTTGCGAAGACCCACTTTAAAAACGCCGCCGCTGGATTTGAACGGGGCATCCGTAATATGAAGCAGTTGGAAAGCCGGTCCGGCTGCGATGTAAGGCCGGAAGCGTTTCTCGCGGCTGCGAAGGTTTGCGACAAAACTATATGTGAATTCGTTAGTGAGCAAGCCCATCGTTTGCTCCGCGTAACCGAGCGGAGCTTGTCCGGGAAAACCGCTAAACGAAGCGCCTAGCTTGTATGTCCCGCGCTGATAATCGAAGGCGAATTCATTGGAGAAATATCGCCACGAATTCAGGGTGACGGATGTGCCTATCGCCCATCCATTATGCAGCCGGTTCTGCAGGGTCATATTGAACGATGGGATTTCGCCTGTATTTGATTGCAGATCGATCTTCGTGACCGCGAGTGTGCTTCCGAAGCGCAGCCATCCGCCTTCCACGCCCAACTCGAGGAAAGCGCTCGTTTCTTCACGAGGCGGACCGGGTGAGTTCTCGGGCACAGTAGCAACATTTTCATGAGTGTTGCGGCGCTGTTCCGGGTGCGTATCAGGCTCGGTCAGATCAACAGCGATTGCTACATCCTCGATCGGGGTCGAGGTCGATTTTGAGGGTGTCTTCTCCTCATGCTTTAAATGTTGAATTCCAAATTTCGCACCCTCATAACCTTGATAAATCAGGTTACCCCGAAAGAGATCGTTGCGGGTGATGAGAATGCCCTGACGAAAACCTCGCCCTACTGTACCCGGGGTGACTGGCCGGTCGGGAGCGGCCTGCAAGTTAACGGAATCCCGCGGATTGGCACAGTCGTTGAATTTCAAGACAGCTATGCGCCCATCGGTCTTCAACTCCTCGCCAGTGGCATTGCGAGCATCCGTTGGAACCCAGGGGCGCGGAAACAATTCGGCTTGATCAACACAGCCGGTAAAAATGAGGTCGTTGACGATCTTGCTGCGCTCCCCGTCTATGTGAGTGTCGATCACGTGGATGAAGGTCTTGTTTTTGCGCGAGAGTTGAATGCCAATATCCTGTGTGGACGAAGCCGTCAAAACACTCGTCCCGTTCCACTTCTCCGGACGAAGCCAGATACGCGTGTGGTCGCGTTTAGCAAAGGTATTTAATGTTTTCGAAAACTCAAATAGAGATCTCTGCTCGTCAAGCAGAAGTGTAGACATCGGAGCGCTTCGATACTGCTGGTTTTCCGCGATTGATCGGAGCGTCAAAAAGCCGGTAATTGTGTTAAGCCGGTCTGCCTGCACCCACCCTGCGGCTTCAAAAGCTCGTTTGACCGCCGCGGAACTTCCCAAGAAGACGAGGTTCGTCAGATCGGAGGGCTTGTTGGAATTCACTGTCGCGGTCCGAAACGGCAAATTTCGGATTAACTTATGCAAACCGGCATTTTCAACCGCCGAAGCTTCAATCGGAGCGACGGGTGATCGATAGACGTTTGTCAGGGTGAGGGCGGAAAGCAGTTTGACACTTAATTCCGTTCCCGCGGGAAACCAGATCTCGGGCTCAGAAAAACGGAGCACGCGAGCGGATGCGACGTTTACGTACAGATACGCGATCGGGTCAAACATTGCAAATCCGGCGATCAGGTTATTCGCGCGATAACCTAGCGTGCCGGTGGAACGAATGCCCTTGACGCGGCCGTGCGGATCGACGGACTCACGAGCGTTGTCGACGCCGGTGATTTGGGTTGTGAGTGGAACAATGGCATCATCCGGCAAGATGAGCTTGTCGAACGCAATGTGGATGCTGGCCGATTCATGGATCAAGCCCGATCCGACGCGGTTAATGTCCTGGATGACGCCGGTCACTCTGGCGCCCATTGGGATGACGATGCGTCCGCCGGCCAGCACGGGAGCGATGACAACGCCTTCCACCTGGCTTCCTTTCTTCGAAGAAAAGGAAGCGAGCGATTTTGTCAGCCGAACTTCAAGAATTTTGCCCGCAGGCAGTTCGTAGGTTCGCGCTACACAAGCTGAGCACGCGAGAGCCATGCACACCAGGAAGCGGAGACAGAAAGAAGGTGGGGCGGCTGGTGGGATTTGAACCCACGACATCCAGAACCACAATCTGGCGCTACTACCAACTGAGCTACAGCCGCCGTCGTATAGAGACCACTTTAACATCCGGTTCACATCAGGCTGATCGGGTCCACGTCGATGACGAGCGCTGTCGCTTTCCATTTTTCTTTCGCCGCGAACTGCTGGAGTTCCTTTAAAGTGTGGCGGAGTGTGGACCGGCGGGCGGCCTTCAACAAGATCTGGTAGCGGAACTCGTTCTTCAGGCGCAGCATGGGCGCTTCGGCCGGTCCCATCACCCGGATTCCGGGCGGCGGCGGGTTCAGTATCAGGCCAAGTTGCGTGCTCATGCGCAATGCCTCTTCCTGTTTTTCGGCTCTCACCAACACATTTGCGACCGCTGCGAACGGAGGATAGCGCAGCCATTTGCGAAACTCCAGCTCCTTTTTATAGAAGCCTTCGTAGTCCTGTGCCGTGGCAAAGCGGATCGCGTAGTGATCGGGATTCAAGGTTTGAATAATCACGCGGCCCGGTGAGTCGCCGCGGCCTGCGCGCCCGGCTGCCTGGGTTAAAAGCTGAAAAGTTCGTTCCGCTGCTCGAAAATCGGGCAGACTGAGGCCAATATCGGCGAGGACAATACCAACAAGCGTGACGTTAGGAATATCGTGACCTTTGGCGATCATCTGCGTTCCGACCAGGATGTCGATCTCGCCTTCACGAAAGCCTTGCAGTATCCGTTCAAAAGCGCCCTTTCCACTCGCGGTGTCGCGATCAAGCCGCGCGACGCGAGCTGCAGGGAAATAGCGGTGCAGTTCGTCCTCGACACGCTCGGAGCCGCTTCCCAGAAACTGAATATAGTCGCTATTGCACTTGGGACACAAGGTAGGGATGGAATCGGCGTAGCCGCAATAGTGGCACAGCATGCGGCGATCGCGGCGATGATGGGTCAGGACTACCGAACAGTTGGGGCAAACCATGCGTTCGCCACAGGCGCGGCAAATCATGAAGCTCGAGAAGCCACGGCGGTTCAGAAGGAGCATGATCTGGCCGCGTTGCGCGAGACGCTGCCCAATCGCTTCGAGTAGCTTCCGGGAGAACATGGCCTGCTTGCGCGTCTCAAGAAATTCCAGGCGCATGTCGACGATCTCCACGTCAGGCAGCGGCCGGCGAGCGATGCGCTCGGGCAGAGTCAGAAGAGTGTACTTGCCCTGATCCGCGTTATACCGGCTCTCCAGGCTTGGGGTAGCCGATCCGAGCACGGCCACCGCTCCAGCGTTACTGGCGCGCAATAAGGCGACATCGCGTCCGTGATAGCGCGGCGTTTCCTGCTGCTTATAACTGCCGTCGTGCTCTTCGTCGACAATTACAAGGCCGAGATTCTGCACCGGCGCAAATACGCTGGAACGAGTGCCCACGATTACGCGCGCCTGCCCGTTGCGAATACGCCGCCACTGGCCGGCACGTTCGGCATCGCCGAACGCAGAATGCAGGATGGCGACCTGCTTGCCGAAACGATGGAAGAACTGTCCGGCTACGGCCGGCGTCAAAGCGATTTCGGGGACGAGCAGCAGCGCATTTTTTCCCAAGCGCAGCGCCACCTCGATGCTCTGCATGTAGACTTCGGTCTTGCCGGAGCCGGTAACTCCCTGCAGCAGGAAAGCTTTGAAAACGTCTCCTTCGAGAGCAGCGGCGATAGCCTGGACTGCGGTTTGCTGATGCTCATTCAGGATCGGAACGGGCCGCTCGAAGCCAGAGGGGGACCTCAGCTCTTCGGCCTCTAATTTAATCAGCGCACGGCGGGCCAGCGATCGACCGGCTTCGCTCGCACGCTTCACATTCTCACCGAGTTCGGCCAAATTGTGAGCGCCCGGGTGTAACTCGAGAAAGGCGAGTAGTTCCCGCTCCTGTTTCTTCAGCTTTACTCCGGCCGGGGGCCGTTCCAGAAATTCAGCGGTCAGCTTTTCCGCGGGCGCGCGAAGTGGATCGCGATCTTCCTGGTTCTCTTCTGCCACAACCCAGCCTCGTTTAATGAGCGAGCGAAGAACGGGGCGAGGGTTTTGTATTTTGCCGCTCAAAAACTCCACCGGGCGAGAGCGTTCGGCAAGAGCGGCGAGCAGCTTAGTGGCCGCATCGCTGTCTCCTTTTACCACCAATTGTCTTTCGACATCACGACCGGTGTCGGTGAGTGAGTATCGTACAGTCTTCCGGCTTTCGCCACTTAACGGCAACATTCCTTTCAGCACTTCACCAATCGGAGCGCAGTAATATTCACCGAGCCACGCAGCGAGGCGCAAAAGCTCCGAATCCAGTACAGGCTCTTCGTCGCGAAGACTCAAGACCTCTCGCAATTCCTGTTCAGGTTCGTCGTTGTGCGTACGGAGAACAACCCCCGTCAGCTTGCGTGTTCCGAACGGAGCGATGACACGAGAGCCAACGCGCAGACGATGCCGCAGAGTCAGCGGAAGTTCATAGGTAAATAAGCGATCGACGGGAACGGGAAGCGCAACGTCGCAATATCGGAATAGCGCGTCAACCATCCAATTCGCCGATAGTTTGATACGCGGGCTTAAGGGCGGGATAAAGTGAGCGAAAGACGCGATACCGGTTCCGGTAGAACTCGACCTCGTC
>DAISJE010000300.1:0-6109 GCA_036821665.1 Bryobacteraceae bacterium
CCCGGCTTTGCCACCCAAATATCATTGACATTCTCGATATCGGCGACTTTATCGAGAATCAATGGCGGCAGCCATATTTCGTCATGCCGCTGCTCCCGGGCACGACGCTCGACAAGCTAATTAAGACGGCCAGCCGGCGTTTGACACCGGAGCGCACGGTGGAAATCATTTGCCAGGCTTGCCGCGGACTGCAGGCTGCTCATGATCAGGGCGTAGTACATCGCGATATTAAGCCGAGCAACTTGTTCGTTATGGATGACGATACGGTCAAGATTATCGATTTCGGCGTGGTGCATTTGGCTGATGCCGAGACCCGGACGGGTATTAAGGGAACCCTTCAGTACATGGCTCCCGAGCAGCTCGATTTGAAACCAGCCAGTACCCGGTCCGATATCTGGTCGCTCGGCGTGGTTTGCTATGAGGCGCTAAGCGGGCGTAAGCCGTTCGACGGGAAGAATGCCCAAGAGATAGCGGAAGCGATTCGATCTCGCATGCCGGCGCCCGTATCAGACCTGAATCCAGTCGTTAACGTTCAGATCAGTCAGACCGTGCAGCGCGCGCTTGCGAAAGAACCGTACCATCGTGTTTCGAGCATTCGCGAATTTTCGGAGTTATTGCAGCGTGCGCTACGAAACGAGCGCATCGAGATATTCGACCGCAATAAAATTCTCCCGCGCATCAATCGCGTTAAGAAAGCGCTCAATGAGGGCGATTACCAGTTTGCGATGGAGATCATCGCGGAACTCGACTCGGAGGGCAACATCGATCATGAGATTTCGCTGTTGCGAATTCAAGCCGAGCAGGCCGCGCGCGCCAAAACCATTCATCAGCTTCTAGAGAGCGCACGCACCAGGATGGAAGAGGAAGAGTACCCGCTGGCCTTGCAAAAAGTCCAGAGTGTTCTGGCGCTAGAACCATCGAACGTTGACGCGCTCGCACTGAAGGGCGCAATCGAACGGCAGCGAAGCAGCACGCAGACGGAGAGATGGCATCAAATCGCCCGGCAGCACATTGACAATAAGTTGTTTACTAAAGCGCGCCAGGCAATCGAGGAAATTCTAAAAATCGAGCCTTCGTCGGAATCTGCAAAAGAGCTGCTCATCGAAATCAGCCGCGGCGAGCAGCAGGTGACGAAACTGCGTCATGAAAAGCAGGAACTCTACGATTCCGCGCTAAAGTCCTATAGAAACGGCGAGATCAGCACGGCGCTGACGAAACTGGAGCGGGTAATCGAAATCGGAAAGCTGGCGCCCGGCCATCCCAACACAGAAGCTCAGTATCTGGCCTTTTATGAGCAAATCCGCTCGGAGCGCGATGAGCTGCGCAATGCCTATAACGAAGGGAAGAAAGCGTTAGAGACCCGCGACTTTGCACGCGCACTCGAAATATGCCGGACGGTTCTCAGCCGGCGGCCACGGGAGCCGCTCTTTCAAGCACTCAAGATTGAAGTGGAAGATCTTCAGCGGCAGGAGAGCTCTGCTGCCGTTGCGGAAGTCCATAGCCGTATTGAAGCCGAGCCCGACCTCGATAGAAAATGCGCGCTATTAAAAGACGCAGCCCGGCAATTTTCAGACGAACAGACGTTTCAGCATTCCTATCGGATCGTGAAAGAACGGCGCGATCTTGTCAATTCCATCGTGAGCCGCGCGCGTCATTACGAATCCCAAGGACAGTTCCTTGAAGCGTCGAATCAGTGGGACGTGCTGCACAGCATTTATAGCCAGTATCCGGGGTTGGATCTCGAGATACAACGTCTAGCCCGCAAGCAGGAAGAATTATTGCGGGAACAAGAGGAAGCGGGCCTGCTTGAAAAGATCGATCAGGCGCTCGCCTCCGGCGACTATACAGTCGCTCGAGGGCTTCTGACCGGTGCGCTAGCGGAATTCCCGCATAACCCGCAATTGATCGAGCGCAAAAGGCATTTAGACGAGGCTTTAGAAAGGCGGAGTCAGACGGCTATTCTCCTTGACGAAGCTCGAAAGCTGGCGCGCGCCGGCAATCGTCCTGCCGCCATCGAGAAACTCCGTTCTGCCCGCGAACTGGATCGCACTAACCAGCTCGTTCCCGCGCAATTGGCCAGCACTCTTATAGAGGAGGCGCGCGTAGCTATCTACCACGATTGGCGCGCTGCACAGGCGCTTATTGAAGAAGTCTTCGAATTGAACCCAGGCGATCGGGACGCTGCCGAGATCCGGCTGACGATCGAGGACATACGAAGTCGTGAGGAACCGGTCCAATTTTCACCCAGCTCCTCGTATGAAGTAGAATCCGATATCCCGGAAGCAACGGCTACCATGCATGCTGCGCAGTCTTCCGAAGCACGGAACCGTTTTGAAACTGTGAAGGCCTGGCAGGCAGCCGCCGCCGGAGCGGGCGCCAGTCTTCCCGCTGCGTACTCACTCGGATCAAACGCCGCGGGCGAAGCCTCATCGACGGGTGGTTCCCAAGTACCCTTACCGGGACACGATTCGAAACAGATAGCACCCATCCCAACGCTAGTGCGCCGGGCTGATGAAAATTACGGAGTTCAACGAAAGAAACACTCCGGCAGCAAAATTCTGGCTGCAGTGGCTGCTCTCATTCTGATCAGCGCGGCATTGTTCTTCATCTGGATGCTTCGACGAAATAACAGTGCGCAGTCGTTGATGGCAAATCGGCAGACAGCAGGACAAAACGCTTCGCAAAAAGATGCTTCCGGTGTTGCAAGTGTCATGCCGGACAAACTGCCGCTGCCGCAAGCGCCCCCTATGAATCCGGCGAGTGAGATCATTCCATTTCATTTTGCGAGTACTCCTGCAGCAGCCGAACTCGTGGTGGATGGAGATGAAAATCTGAAATGTGTCACGCCTTGTGATCTGCGTTTGCGATATGGACGCCATACATTCACCATGTCCGCTCCCAACTATGAAACAGCACAGGGCATTATCGAGGTTCCGGAAGACCGCGATCGCCTTGTCGCGCTTATGAATGATCTTGAGACCGTTCACATTTATTCCGTTCCCAAGAAGATGAACATCAGCGTGGATGGAAAGTCTGAAGGGCAGACGCCTGTGATACTCCAGCTTCCAACCGGCGAACACAAGATCACTTCTACCGGCGATGCATCGTATCAGGGCGGGATCAATGTCAAACGCGGCGGCATGAATATATTTACGATCAATGGGAAACCGGCAGCTTCCGATCGCGGCGGTGCGGACGCGGCGGCGCCTTCGCGGCCACACTCTTAACGAGTGCGGCTATAAGCTCTGGGGCTATACTTCTTAACGTGTCTATAAAGCTCTCCAGAAGAAATCTGCTCAAAGTCGCCATGGCTGGGCTGCCCGTTTCAGCGGCTCTGGCCGGAATGATCGATTCCAAAATCGATGGCGTGCAACTCGGTGTACAGTCCTACAGCTTTCGCGACTTGCCGCTTGATGAAGCGATTAAAGCCATGGTGGCAGATGGTCTAGGCGATTGTGAACTTTTCTCCCCGCATATCGAAGCCGGCGGAGTGGAGGCTCTTAAGGCAGTGTTTCAGCCCGGCAGCACTCGGGCGCAGCGGCGAGCAGCGATGGCGGAATATGAAAAGAAGTTGCAGCAGTGGCGCCTGACTGTGCCACTCGATTATTTTAAGCAAGTCCGAGCTAAGTTTAACAACGCCGGCATCAACCTTTATGCGTACAACTTGAGCTTCAATGAGCATTTTACGGATGAAGAAATTGATCGTGGTTTTCTAATGGCAAAGGCGCTCGGTGTCGGCATTATCACTGCGTCCACAACTTTACCGGTTGCTCAGCGCGTTGTGCCATTCGCTGAAAAACACAAGATGATCGTGGCCATGCACGGGCATTCGAATGTGAAGGATCCGAATCAATTTGCAACACCCGAGAGCTTTGCGAAGGCACTTGCGATGTCAAAGTATTACCGGATCAATCTTGACATTGGACACTTCACCGCAGCCGGATACGATGCAGTCGATTTCATAAAAAAGAATCACGACAAAATCGTGCTGCTTCATCTGAAAGACCGCAAGAAGAATGAGGGGGAGAACGTTCCGTGGGGCGAGGGCGATACCCCAATTAAACAGGTCCTGCTGCTGCTTAAGCAAAACAGATATCCGATTCCCGCCTTTATCGAATACGAATATAAGGGGACAGGTACATCCCAAGAAGAGGTGGCCAAGTGCTACCGGTACTGCAAAGATGTCCTTGCAACTTAGGGGCGTTTTTCTCTTCATAGGATCTCATCCTTGCTGGCGCCGGCATCCTTGGATATGGGCATTCCGCCACACGCGCAGGAGATTCCGGTTACACAGACGATTCACGGAGTAACAATCAGCGATAACTATCGCTGGCTCGAGGACCAGAACAGTCCAGCAACTCGGGCCTGAATCGCAGCCGAACAGAAGTACACAGCAGAATTCTTTGTGTCGGTCCCGCAACGCGAAGCATCGAAGGACAAGCTGGCGATTTTCGGAACCTCAAACGGCGGCTTGCTGATGGGAGCCGCGATGACTCAGCGACCCAATCTGTTTCGGGTAGTCGTGTGCGGCGCGCCTTTGCTCGACATGATTCGCTACCAGGACTTTAAGATTGCGAAGCTCTGGGTTCCGGAATATGGGTCTTCCGATGACCCGAAGCAGTTTACCTATCTCCTGAAATATTCGCCATATCAGCATGTAGAAACAGGAATGACGTATCCGGCTGTCCTGTTTTGGACAGGCGACAATGACACGCGGGTAGACCCGCTACATGCGCGAAAGATGACAGCGCTGATGCAGGAGGAATCCGCTCCGGGCAGACCGATTCTCATTCGTTATGACACATAGACGGGGCATAGCGGCGGACGGTCCGTTGATCAGCAATTGGATTTCGATGCGGATCTGCTCACTTTTCTAAAGAGTCAAATCGGTTAGATCTTCTGACTACTGCGCTACCCTGGAATTGATAGGGTTTCTTTACGTCCCGCTGCTTGCGGCGGGTAGCACTGCAACGAGAGTGTCAGCCCTCGCACCACTCAAATTAAGGTTAGAAAACTGAGATGGCTACAACCGTGATTGGCGCGCGCGATGTTCGCCCCGCGCGCTTTTGGGCTTCCACGAATGGAAAAAAAGCCGTCATGGCGGTGACGGGTTTTATTCTTTTCCTGTTTATTATTGCCCACGTGATAGGGAATCTTCAGGTGTTTGAAGGCCCGGCGCAGATCAACGCATACGGGCGGTATCTGCGCGCTGTTCCCGAGATTTTATGGGCAGTCCGTGGCGTTCTCATCCTCTGTGTTGTCCTGCATATCTGGGCATCCATCGGGCTTGCGCTGCGAAAGGTGGAGGCTCGGCCGGTTGGTTATGCAAAACGCGAAAATGTAGCGTCGACTTATGCGTCGCGCACGATGTATTGGAGCGGGCCAATTATCCTCGCGTTTGTGATTTATCACCTGCTTCATCTGACGGCCGGCGTAGTGCAACCGGGCGGCCCCTTTATTGAAGGGGATGTCTATCACAACATTGTCACGGGATTCCGGGTCTGGTACGTATCGGCCTGGTATATCTTTTCAATGGTCCTGCTCGGCTTCCATATCCGTCATGGCGCGTGGAGCATGTTTCAGTCAGTGGGATTCAATCATCCCCGCCACACGCCAATTTTAAAGAAGACTGCGTTGGTGATTGCGATCTTGATTACTGCCGGTTACATTTCAATTCCTGTCAGTGTCATGGCTGGCGTGATTAAGTAATGGAACTGAATTCGAGAACTCCTCCCGGACCGATCGAACAGAAGTGGGACAATGCCCGCTTCGAAATGAAGCTGGTGAATCCGGCCAACAAACGCAAACACTCCATTCTTGTGGTTGGTTCAGGTCTTGCGGGAGCATCTGCCGCTGCAACTCTGGGTGAATTGGGATATCCGGTAAAGTGTTTCTGCTTTCAGGATTCGCCCAGGCGCGCGCATTCTATTGCCGCACAAGGCGGTATCAATGCAGCCAAAAATTATCAAAATGACGGGGACAGCGTTTACAGGCTTTTCTATGATACGGTAAAGGGCGGCGATTTCCGTTCTCGCGAAGCTAATGTTTACCGGCTTGCACAGATCAGCGTCCACATTATCGATCAGTGCGTGGCGCAAGGTGTCCCGTT
>DAISJE010000301.1:0-6096 GCA_036821665.1 Bryobacteraceae bacterium
GGGAAGCGAACTTTTCCGATCACGGTGCGAACCGGCTGGGCGCCAGCGCGCTCATGCAAGGTCTTTCGGATGGCTACTTTGTCGTTCCGTATACCGTAGGCGACTATCTTGCCAATAGCAAGCCTGGGCCGGTTAGCGAATCAGATCCCGAAGTGCGGAACGCGGTGGCTTGCGTCCAGCAGACTATCCACAAACTGCTTTCGATTAAGGGAAAGCGGACTGTCGATTCATTCCATCGGGAATTAGGCAGGATTGTATGGGAGTACTGCGGAATGTCACGGAACGCGGCAGGTCTGGAGCATGCCATCGAACAGATTCGCGAACTGCGGGATGAATTCTGGGTGAACGTAAATGTTCCCGGAAGCGCCGAAGATCTCAACCAGAGTCTGGAGAAAGCAGGACGCGTCGGTGATTTCTTCGAGTTGGCCGAACTGATGTGCATTGACGCGCGCGAGAGGAACGAATCGGCCGGCGGTCATTTTCGAGAGGAGTATCAAACGCCGGACGGTGAAGCGCAGCGCGATGATGAGAATTACTCATATGTCGCTGCCTGGGGTTATCGCGGGTACGGCAACTATCCCGAACTTTTCAAAGAGCCGCTCGATTTCGAGTATGTTCATTTGGCAAAACGGAGTTACAAATAGTGCGAGTCAAGCTCAAGATCTGGCGTCAGAGCGGCCCGCGTAGTAAGGGCAAGTTTGTCAGCTATCCCGTCGACAATGTCAATCCGGACATGTCGATGCTGGAATGCCTCGATGTCCTGAATGAACAATTGGCGGAACGAGGGGAAGAGCCGGTTGCATTCGAGCACGATTGCCGCGAGGGTATCTGCGGCTCATGTGGATTCATGATCAACGGCGTTGCGCACGGTCCGTTGCCCGCGACAACGGTTTGCCAGTTGACCATGCGTCACTTTAAAGACGGGCAGGAGTTAGTGCTGGAGCCGTGGCGAGCGCGGGCGTTTTCTCCGATTAAAGACCTGGTTGTCGATCGCCGATCGTTCGACCGCATTATTGCAGCGGGCGGATATATATCGATTTCTACCGGCAGCGCACCGGACGGCAACGCGATTCCAGTTTCGAAAGAAGCAGCGGATCGCGCTATGGACGCCGCCGCTTGTATCGGTTGCGGCGCTTGCGTCGCGGCCTGCCCGAATGCCTCCGCCGCTTTATTTACGGGCGCGAAGATCGCTCACCTGGGCACTTTGCCGCAAGGCCAGCCCGAGCGCGATCGCCGCGCGATCCACATGGTGGCGCAGATGAATGCGGAAGGTTTTGGCGGCTGTACCAATATTGGAGAATGCACGGCCGTTTGCCCGAAGGAGATTCCGCTGGAAGTAATTGCTGCGATGAATCGCGACTACATAGGCGGTAGCTGGCGCGAACGCGACAACATTGTTACGACCATGCGGCCGTTTACTGAGTGGAGTACGGGATCGAAGCTGCAGATTGACGAACAATCGCAGAGCTGATTTGGTTAGCGGGACTAAAGTTCCGCGCGGGCTCAAGCCCGCCCTCCCGAGCTTAATCGGTGACGGTAATTGTAGGCCGGGCTTTTTGCTTTGTTGCTTCGGCACGTTCTATTACGGTTCGCGCGAGCTTTTCAAACGCCGTAACCTGTGAGTTCGGCTCGTTCAGTGTCGCGATGGGCTTGCCGGAATCGCCCATTTCGCGTGTTTTCGGATCGAGAGGAATTTCGGCAAGAAGCGGAACCTTCATGAATTCCGCGGTCCTGGCGCCGCCTCCCTTGCCAAAGACATAGAGGCGCTCTCCGTTGTGTTCCAGGTAGCTCATATTCTCAACAATTCCGAGGACCTGTTCCCGGACCTGCTCAAACATGTTGACGGCTTTCCGTGCGTCTTCGAGCGCAACATCGGAAGGAGTAGTCACGACGATTGCACCTGTAAGAGGCGTCGTTTGGATCAGAGTGAGCTGCACGTCGCCAGTGCCGGGCGGCAAATCGATGACGAGGTAATCGAGCTGTCCCCAGTCCACGTTGCGCAAGAACTGCTGGATGACGCTGTTCAGCATGGGTCCACGCCAGACGAGCGGCTTGTCTCCGGGATTTAGCAGGGCCATCGACATCAGGCGAACGCCATGGGTTTCAATCGGCTGAATACGCTGCCCAATGGCATGAGGTGTCTGCTGCACGCCCATCATGAGCGGTACGTTGGGGCCGTAGACATCGGCGTCCATCAATCCGACCGCATAGCCGAGCTTCGATAGTGTTATGGCAAGATTCACCGCAATTGTGCTCTTGCCGACGCCGCCTTTTCCCGATCCCACGGCGATGATATTTTGAACACCTGGAATCGGTAATTTCGGCTGCTCTCCGGGAGCGTGAGGACCCATAACTTTCAAGCTAACACCAGGCTCGCTTGCGCCTTTAAATCGAGCCCGGAGAATTCGCTCCGTTGAAATTTCGGGAATGCCGCCGCAGCAATCATGACGGCGTTATCCGTCGAAAGACCTGGCGAAGGAAAGAAAAAATTAAGGTTGCGAGATTCAGCGGCTTTTCGGCGGAGTCCCTGATTGCAGGCTACGCCGCCCGCCACGATGATCGATTCCGCCCTAGTCTGTTCGGCGGAAGCGATTGCGCGGCGCAGCAATTCTTCGATCACCGCAAATTGAAAGCTAGCCAGCAGATCAAGCGTCTGCTGCGGAGTTACCGCCAACCAATCTTCCAATGCAGGATTCTTGAGCTGCTTGCGGCGTGCTATCTCTTCCGAGATGTCGTGCTGTTCGGTCCAACGTAAAACTGCGGTTTTCAGGCCACTAAAGCTGAAGTCGAGCGAGTTGCCCCTCATCTTGGCACGGGTGAACCGGACGGCTCGCGGGTCGCCATAGGCAGCCAGGCGATCGATAACCGGGCCGCCAGGGTAACCGTACCCGAGTAACTTGGCGACTTTATCGTAAGCCTCCCCCGCAGCATCATCGCGAGTTTTTCCGAGCAGCCGGTAATCGCCCACTGCACGGACATCGAACAAGTGCGTATGCCCTCCGCTGACGACTAAAGCCAAAGCCGGAAATGAAATCTCCGGATTGTCGAATAGAACCGAATGAATATGCCCCTCTACGTGATTCACCGCGATAAGCGGGAGATTGCGCACCAGGCACAACGCTTTCGCGTACGTGATACCCACGAGCAGAGAACCGACCAAACCTGGTCCAGCGGTTACGGCAATGGCGCTGAGTTGGTCGAAACCGGTTCCAGCCATTTCCAAAGCGCGCCGCACAACCGGAACAATCGCCCGTAGATGTTCGCGCGAGGCGAGTTCCGGCACAACGCCGCCGTACTTAGCATGAATATCGAGCTGCGAAGCCACAATGCTGGAGCGAATTTCACGGCCGTTCTCTACGATGGCGGCGGCCGTTTCGTCGCAGGAGCTCTCGATTCCTAAAATGGAAGTTTGCAAGTCTCTGACTTTTATTATGAGTTGCCGGAAGAATTGATCGCGCAGGAACCGCCGGCCAAGCGAGGCGCTTCCAGGATGCTGGTCCTTTCGCGAGAGAAGCAGTCCTTTCGGGACGACGTTTTCAGTAATTTCGCAAGCTATATTCGTTCCGGTGATTGCCTGATCCTGAACAACACTCGCGTGTTTCCCGCGCGACTACATGGGCATCGCCATACAAGCTCCGGCGCTGAAATTGAAGTACTACTGGTCCGTGCGCTGGATGCCGAAGAAACGACATGGAAGGTTCTGGCCAAGCCGGGTAAGAGGGTGCGCGCCGGTGATCGAATTGTTTTCGATCCGAATCTAAGTGCCGAAGTGCTTGAGCAAGGTGAATACGGCGAAAGAACAATTTGTTTCCGCTCCGATGAGCCGTTGCGGGAACTGCTGGAACGGCTCGGCGAAACGCCCTTGCCCCCGTATATTCACCGCGCTCCGAAGGCTAATGATCGCGAGCGATATCAGACCGTTTTCGCGGCCCGGCCGGGGTCTGTGGCCGCGCCTACAGCAGGTCTACATTTCACAGAGGAAATGCTCGAAAACTGTCGAAGCGCGGGCGCCGAGATCGCTTACGTGACATTGCATATCGGACTGGGGACGTTCGCGCCGCTACGAGGCGAAAAGTTGACCGATATTCAACTGCATGAAGAGTATTTCGAAATTCATGACGCGGACACAGAGATCATGCGCCGCGCCAGCCGCAGATTGTGTGTGGGGACCACCACCGTCCGGTCTTTGGAAACCGCGATGCTCAGAGGCGGCCCAAAAGCGATGAAAGGAGAAACGAACCTCTTCATATACCCGGGGTATCATTTTTCCGGAACCGGCGCACTGCTAACGAATTTCCATCTGCCGCAATCGAGTTTGCTGATGCTGGTAGCCGCATTTGCCGGCCGTGAACTCACACTCGCAGCTTACCGGCACGCCGTCACCGAGCGCTACCGGTTTTTTTCGTATGGCGACTGTATGCTTATCGAATAGCGAAATACTGCTTATAAGCGAGCAGTCCATCGGCCACATAGGTTTCGAGAGCTGTCCAACCATCTTGGGCACCTCGTGGATCGTGTAGAAGGCGCCGGCCGATGCGCGCAATGTCGAGAACGTCGTCAACGTTTGCTTTCCAGTCATCCGGCGCCCAGTCGATTGCGTTCGAAACGACGGAGGCGACGCCTTCCGCAACGCCATCAGCAGTGACCATGTTGAACGATTCCGTATAGCTAGGTTGAAGCAGCAGATGCATGTGCGCGACGGTCTTGCGAAGATTGGGCCACGATTGCCACCCGTGCATTTTGAGTTCCACGCCCGGCAAGCCGTTCAGCATTTCTCGAACGGCGCCGAGGATGGTCTCGCCGCCTCCTTCGGCCCGGCCGGCAGACAGCCAAAGCTCAAGAGGCACTCGCAAGTAGTGTGCGATCTCAAGAGCCGCTCCGGCTGCGCTCATAAGATTCTTCAGAGGCCGGGTTGCACCGAAAATGCCGATACGAACCGTTCCGCTGCAGAACGGCTTACGTGGAACGGGGCGATTACTGAGGCAATAAAGGTTCGGCAGATAGGCGCACGCGGCGCCGAAAGCCGACTGTACCCAAGTGCAGAATCGCCGGCTGTTACCCGCCAAATGGATATTGTGGGTTCCCATTTCCAACTCCATGGCTTCGCGCATAAGCTTGACGCCATTCCGATCGGCTTGTAGAAAGCCGACGTTTGAATGGCAATTTACGGCGAAGTGCGTACCCGGAAATTCATTGGCAAGCGATTGCAGCTCCGCAGCGGGGATCCAGGGTGCTGAAATGATGACGTGTTCAGCGGGTGTAGCAACCAGGCGCTTCCGCAAGTCAGCCGCACTAAGGATAGGCCAGACGTCCGTTTGTATGCCTTCGCGACGAAGCACCTTCGCGGTGTTGATTGCAGCTACGCCAAGACCGATGTGACTGATATTGCGGTTTGCAGCAAAGTTCTTATATGCAAGTACTACGCTCAAAAAATTGGGCCTCCTCAAAAACAGGCGTCGATAGAATCGCCGGTTTCAGAATGGCGGAATGTTCGTTCTGTCGCCGCCGGTTTCGGTGTATAAGGTACTGATTTGTAGTAAGAAATACTTTTTTCATAAGCTGTCAACGGGTAGACGGAGGTAGCATGGACGGATATTTGGCAAGCTAGATAAGAGTCATGAATCGCCGCTCGTTTATCCAGACGCTCAGCGCTTCTTATGCCGCTGCGTCTGGTGCTTCCGCCGCACACTCCCAAGAAAAATCGCATCTGCCGAAGGGGCGTTACTCTCCGGGACGCATTCCGAATGAGTATTCGCTTTTTCTGCCTGGGGAGCGCGAGGCACTCGAAAAGCCGCCGGAGCCAGGACCATTCCGAAATCTGCATCCCGGCCAGATGATCAATGGCTGGCAGCTTCTGACCATCGCTGGAATGAATGGAAGCGAAACCGCCGTTTTCGAGAAGCATGTCACCCACCGGGGCATGTTTTTATTCATGACCGAAGCCGAAGGAATTATTCTTCGGGTGCCGAAAGGCATTGGCGCGTTGGCAAACATTAGGCCGCGTCCCACAAATACGCCCCATATCCGCTTCACCCGAGAAGTGCCATACGTGCCCGGGCCGGACAAACTTGCGGCCTATATCCTCAACTCCGACGA
>DAISJE010000302.1:0-6086 GCA_036821665.1 Bryobacteraceae bacterium
CTGAAAGCCCGTATTGAGAACTACCGCCTCGAACTTCAACAGGCGCAGGAGGCGGAGAAGGAGGGCAGGGAGGCCGCGCGTCTTGCTGTGGAGGAGTTACAGCAGTTCGTGTATGCTGCCAGTCACGACCTGCAGGAGCCTTTACGAACGGTGTCAGCCTATGCGCAATTGCTGCAGCGCGAGTATCCGCAGGAGGGTCAGGCCTCGGAATTTGCAACGTTTATCGTAAATGGCGCGAATCAGATGGGTGCCCTGGTGCGCGATCTGCTGACCTATTCCCGAATTCGCGCCGAGCCGAACCAGGAGACGATCCGCCTCGGCACCGCGCTGCAACGCGCGCTACTCACGCTGGCGGAGCGCATCCGCGAGTCGAGCGCTGAGATCACGTCGGAAGAGTTGCCGGAGGTTTTCGCGGACGAAGGCCAAATCGCAAATGTCTTTGAGCACCTGATCGGCAACGCCATACGTTACCGGGGCAGCGCGCCGCCTGTCATCCGCATAACAGCGGATCAGGATGCTGACACATGCACGGTCTCGGTGCAAGATAACGGATTGGGCATCGAGCCTCGCTTTCATGAGCACGTGTTTCAGGCGTTCAAGCGCCTCCACGGAAAGGACCTGGGCGGCACCGGTCTGGGCTTGACGATGTGCCGCAAAATTATACGTGGGCACGGCGGCCGGATCTGGGTGGAAAGCGACGGCCGGCACGGATCGACGTTTAAGTTCACGCTTCCCCTGTAGTCCACGATGAACCGCGAAAGAGCCTTGAAGGTCGTATTGGTAGTCGTGGGGTTGCTGTTTATAGCGTCGGTCTATCCATTAGTGTCGTTCGTGCGAAGGGATCCAGCGTTATCTATGATGTTCAGTCTTTATGTCACGCTGGGTATCTTCCTCTTAGCGGCCGTCCGAAAACCATCGGCGCATCGTAGCCTGATCGCTTTCACTGCGTGGTCGAGCCTTGCTCATGCGGCGGTGATGGGCTTCCAGGCATTGCGAGATATGGTTGGACGCGAAGAGTTGATTGGTGTCGCGATACTTATTGTCATCGGAATCGTGTTCATTGCACTCTCCCCGCGCAGCGACAAAAGAGATCTACGTTCGAGCAGTGTGTAGAACTGCAACATGGGCGGTCAGGCCCTGCATTGCTACTTCGTACCTTTTACTTGTACTTCTGCTCGCGCTAAAACAACCGCCGAGTTGCCATCCATAGAGTCGAAGTAGGCGTTAAATCGACGCGGCTCTTCGGCTTTGTCGTAGGGCTTCAAATTGTTCGCCCAGCGGTAACCGATCGGTTGATACCAAAGCTCCGCTTCAACGTGGAACGGACCACTCGAGTTGCCGAGTGGTATTGAGTAGCGCACTTTGTCCGCTGCCCCTGTGAAATTCGCGTCACTAGCCGCGCGGCCATAAACGGCAATATCTTTTTCTGCAGTTTGTTTGTCGAAGCCGTGAGGCAACAGCCGGTTGTCTTTCAGATAACCGATGGCCGCCAGCAGGCCCGTCGTCACGTGACCAGCAGGATCTTTCATGATCGACTCATAGATTTGAACTTGATCCGGGCTGTCGATCTCGCTGTAATGTGGTTCGAAGCGTGCCGGATCGGCGTCGTTATCGTTTCCTTGAATTGATCCATCCGGATTCAGCGCGCCCGACTCGAACACCGTACGATGATTGCCGTCCTGTACTCGAACATGCAGCCATGCCCGGCGTGACGGATAAGCCGTTGGCAGTTTATGGCCGCTGAGATTTTCGACAACAACCTGCGCATCGAGACGACCTCCGCTAAGCTCGACATGATCCATGCTGAGACGCGCCGCCTTTGTTTGCAAAAAAGCGATTGTCCCTGTAGCGGCCTGTGCTAATTCCTGCGGAAGAGCGGCTACGCTGAGGTCGTCGCGATAACGATTCAGCATATTTTGCAAAAGAAAATTTCCGCCAACAAACACGTGCTGATGCAAACCGTCGCGAGGAACGCCTAACACTTTCGCGATCGGCGTTTGCTGATCGACCTTCGGCATGTGGCAGTCCTGACAGGACTGCTTGTCACGGTAATCGCTATGCAGCCATTCGAGATAGGGCATCTGCTCGGGCAACTCGCCGATCGCTTTTCCACCGGAGCCGCGCGCGACGGTGAAAAGCGTGTGGCAGGTCGCGCAGAGCTTGGAATCACGGATGTGCAGATCGTCAGTGGGACGGAAACCGCCCGTGGACGTTTGCATAATATGCTGGTTGCCTGCCACGATGTCGAAGGGGCCGTACTCCGGACGCTGATCTTCGTGCACAGGCGCATCGATAACGAATCCGCCGTTATAGCTCTCCCTCATGCCTAATTTTTCTTTTCCAATCTGATGGCACACTGAACAGTCCACGCCATCTTCGGCTTGTTGGCCCTCTTTCTTTTTTGCGTTGAACGGCAGATGAGAAAAGATTTGTCCGAGCTGGCCGCGCAGCTTCGCCTCATAGCGCGTAATGGGCATGTGGCAAACGGAGCACTCATCCTCTATAGCCGCTTGGACGTCGGGATGATCGATGCTTTCACGCCGCACGCTCGCCTGCCAGTACGGATCGCGCGACGAATTCGCCATGACGCTGGCGCGCCAGTCGAAACCGATGGACACATCCTGCCCCGACGGCGTGGTCAGCCCGTTGTGACAAGCGAGGCAGCGGTCAGACGTCTGAAACGCCGGCTGCAATTTTTTGTGCTGGGCGCCCGGAAGCAGGCTTGCTGCAGCCAGGAAGCTCAGGGTGCCCCAAGACAAGCCTCGCATCACCAGCCCTCCGTCAGCTTGCCATCCTGCCAATCCCATAACACGTAGAACAAAACCTGCATCTGGCGGCCGGCAGTGTTCGTGGCTGGAATACGCACGCCGACGTCGGCGCGTATGTGCTGCCGCTTGCTGATCGTGACTTCGAATTGCGGCAACACATCCCAATCCGTGGAAGCGCCGGTAACCAGATTCCGGCTGGCCAGCAGCTCGATCATGGGCGACCAAAGCCGTCCGAGTCCCTTATTTTCGGCAAAGTTCTGCCCAATGACCGTATTCCAAAAGAGCGACTTTGGATTCCCGGTGTTCGTATGGACCGGCAGATCGGCGCCGCCTTGAAATTGCAGAAAGAGATTTGCCGGAAGGAGCTGCCCGTACGCTGCAAACGTCTCGAACGTCGTCACACCCGAGCCGAGATTTCTGCTCTTATTGCCGGTCGGAAATCCGACTTCGCCATCCAGGCTAAAGATCGAGCCAGTCCGCAGGCTCGAAAACAATTCGCGCTTGAGTCCTAGAGCCGAGTCGCCGAACCCGCCGTACCAGGTATGGTTTTGGTCCTGAAACGTAAACGGGACCGTTATTTCAATCTCGTTCTTCACTCCGAACCGCTGCTCATACACAATGTCTGTCGAAACACCGGGTGCGCCTTGCGCGTTGAATCCCGTTGTAATGGCAACTTCGTCTTCGGGATAGGCCTTCTCCGTAACGAGCGCGCGCGGCAGATTCAACTCGGCTCGTGGCCAGTGCGGATTCTCGCAGAAGCCGCGAAGATATTGGATGACTGTATTGATCTGATTATCCGAGAGTGCCTCTCCGAACGCCGGCATGATTTGAGAAAAGCCGCGAAACGGACCTCCATGGACAATCACAGCTTTCCAGTCCGCATCCATTTCGGCGGTCGTCTGATCGCATCGTGTGAAGTCTGGAAACGAATCGGGCTTTTGGAAGCCCGCGATCGATTGAGCCGTTCCCTTGCCGTTCGAAGCATGACAGGCAACGCATGCCGCCTCATAGATTTGTTTGCCGGTGTTGAGCTGCAAGCCAGGGTAGTTTCCGGTCTGTGCCAGCAGCAGCCCAGCGCATAACACCGGACCGAAAACCAGAGCCGTGGGCCGGTTGATTGCGCTCAGAGTGGTGGATTTCAGCCAGCCGCCGGCTTGAAAGGTGGAAGCTAAACGTCTGGACATCAGTGATTTATGCTTTGGATGCCGACGTGTACAAGAAATTGGCGATATGGTTCGCAGCTTTCTGTCCGTGCTTCTTATTGCCGCTGCCGCATTTATTTTCGAACCGATCGTCAAAGCGCAATTTGAACAGGCTCCGAATCAAGCATACCCGCCCGTCCAAAATCTTCCGCCCCAAAATCCTTCGCAAGCATATCCGCCGATGCAAGAGCCACAGGGACAGGATGCCCAGGACGTTGCAGCGGATGAGCAGCACGGCGTCGCGCGCCTGAGTATCGTACAGGGCGACGTAAACGTGAAGCGCGGCGACAACGGACAAATAGAATCGGCAGCGGTCAACGCGCCTTTGATGGCTCGCGACCATGTGCAGACCTCGTCCGGTTCGAGAGCCGAGGTGGAATTAGACTACGGCAATCTGATCCGCCTCGGTCCAAATACGGACATCGGCGTTGCGGACCTCGAGTATCATCGCTACCGGCTCCAGCTTGGCGAAGGAACCATCATCTACCGCGTCCTCCGGGATGCCGGCTCACAAGCGGAAATCGATACGCCGAGCATTGCAGTGCGCCCGCTCACGCAGGGCGAGTATCGGATTTCAGTGCTGGATGACGGAACGACGCAGATTACGGTTCGATCCGGTCAGGCGGAGATAGATGGCCCGCGCGGATCCCAGCCCTTGGATCCTGGGCGTACAACGTTAGTGCGAGGCGATCCGTCCGATCCGGAATATCAGACCGCCAACGAAATCTCTCGCGATCAACTGGATGATTGGTCCGCAAACCGCGACAACGAATTGTTGGCTTCCCAAAGCTATCAGCACGTGAGCCCCGATATTCCCGGTGCAGACGATCTCGATCGATACGGCAATTGGGTGCCTTCTCAATACGGCCAGGTTTGGGCGCCGCAATCACCTTCGCAGGATTGGTCTCCCTACAGCGATGGACAGTGGACATGGGCAGACTACTACGGCTGGACGTGGGTGGACAGCGCGCCGTGGGGCTGGGCCCCCTACCACTACGGTCGCTGGTTTTGGAATACCGGGTACGGCTGGTGCTGGTGGCCCGGCGCCTTCAGAGCCAGATACGCATGGAATCCAGCCCTGGTCGGCTTTTTCGGTTGGGGTGGCAGGGGTTTCGGATTTGGCTTTGGAGGAATCGGATGGGTCGCACTGGCGCCATATGAGGTGTACCATCCCTGGTGGGGCCGGCACGGCTCTTACGGTGGTCGATACGGCTTCAGACCCTACAACTACAACCTGAGAAACGCCGATATCGGTCGCATGTATCGCAACGCGAACTTCCGTGGCGGAGCCATGTCGGCCGCGTACAACAATTTTGGCGGACCAGGACAGCATTTTCGAGCCGCCACTCGCGCGCAGCTTTCCAATGCAACGTTCTTCCGCGGTCAGATGCCGGTATCGCCATCAGCCAACGCGTTCCGTTTTTCAAGCCGCCGCGTGATTCCTAATACGCGATTAGCCTCCGTGTCGAATCGCCGGTTCTTTCAAACCCCACAGCAGACGCGAGCGGGCCTCGGACGCGGCGCATACGGCTCACGATTTGGCTCTCCGCAGATTGCGCAGACGCAAACAGGACACGGGATCGCACCGAATATGCAAGGCCGGTTCGGAGGGCAGGGGACTCGGCCTGCTCAGACGCAGGCCCGGCCATCGACCGGTGGCTGGCAGAGATTTGGAGAGCCGAGAAACCCTGGAACATATCGCCAAGGCTTCGCGCCGAGCTCGGGTGATGCCGGCTGGCATCGTTTCGGCGAGCCGCAGCGAGTGACGCCCCGTGATTACGGAAGCCGGTATAGTTCGCCCGCTGCGCCTCGTTACAATATGCCTTCGCCACGGTACAACGCACCGCCCGCGCAGCGCTACAATCCTCCGGCCTATCGAGCACCTGGCGTTCAGCGATACAGCGAGCCTCGCTATAACGCGCCTCGTTACAATGCACCGCACTATAATGCGCCATCCGGCGGAGGGCAGCGCGGAGGCGGCTCCCCGCGCGGAGGTGGCGGCGGGGGTTCGTTCCGCGGAGGTGGCGGCGGATCCCATGGGGGCGGTGGCGGGGGCCACAGCGGCGGAGGTGGCGGCGGTCACCACCGCTAATTCACGATCTTCCCTCAGCCGCTC
>DAISJE010000303.1:0-6050 GCA_036821665.1 Bryobacteraceae bacterium
CGGGCGTAGCACTCTTCATTGGCTTCCGTGCAGAGCGGCCGTTCCTTGCCATAGCTGATGGTTTTCAGCTTGTCGGCCGGAACCCCAAGCGCGACCAAAGCATCCTTGGCGGACGACGCGCGCCGGTCGCCGAGCGCGAGATTGTACTCCGCAGAACCACGCTCGTCGCAGTTGCCCTCAACCATCACGATGAAGTTCGGGTCCATCGAAAAGATGGTTTTGAGCGCGCTGGCATCAGCCTGGATGATCGATTGATCTTGAGAACGTATATCGCTCTTGTCGTAATCGAAATGAATGTCTTGTACCTGATGCGCCAGTATGTCCTGAATAGAAGGACCAGCCGGAGCCTGTACCGGTTGTGGCGGTGGAGGCGCACTGACCGTAACAATAGTATCCGCTTCGGCAGATCCACCTGGACCGGTTGCCGTCATGTGATACGTGGTGGTCGCCGTCGGATAAACGGCGCGGCGGCCGTTAGGGCTCACCTGTCCAATCCCGTTATCGATCTGGACACTTGTTGCATCGGTTACCGACCAGCGAAGCGAGGAAGGCTGGCCGCTATTGATCGTTGCCGGCTCTGCCGTGAAGTAATTGATTACTGGCCTGCTCGGTGCGGCGACCGGAGCGGGCGGTGGTGGCGGGGGCGGCGGCGGCGTCTTCTTATGGCACGCGGCCGAAAAAACTAACATCAGCGCGGAGATCGACAGCAGCGACGCCCTGCGTTTCGTCATATTTATAAAAATCCCTCCCGAGGATTCTATGTTTTGTTGAAACTATATCTTACTCGTATTACTGCTCGGCATTTACCCATACCGGCTTTTCGTTATTTCCCGTTGCGGTGAGCGGATGCTTACCGGTACCATCGGCATTCATCACCCAGATTTGCGATTGGCCGGCGCGCTTCGATGCATATACAATGTGAGCGCCATCGGGCGCCCAGCACGGATTCTCGTTGCGGCCTTCATTAGCCGTAAGCTGGGTTGTCTGCTGGGACGCAACGTCCATCAAGAATATGTTGTAGTTTCCCGGCTCAAAACCTCTTGTCCAAGCGAAGGCAATATGATCGCCTTCCGGATTCCAGGCCGGATTAGTGGCTTCTCCGGTACCGGCGCTCAGCCGCCGCACATTAGCGCCTTCGAGATTCATTTGATAAATCTGCGGCAGGCCGCTACGCCCGGAAACATCGACCAGGTCAGTGCCGGTCTTAGGGTTAATCTTGGCTTCCACTTCAATGGCGCCCGATGATGTAAGGCGGTGAAAACCGCTGCCGTCGATATTTGCAACGTAGAGTTGTGCGGGTCCGCCTCCCGCAGTCGAAGAGAAAATGACGCGCTTCGAATCCGGTGTAAACGTCACGAAGGCATTCATGGAGGCGCGTTGATTATAAAAAGGCAATTTACGCCCCGTGTCAAGAGAAAACATTTGAATGGCTGGATATCCCGTCGCGTAGGTCGTAAAAGCTACGATGCGCCCGTCTGGCGAAGCAGATGGAAACGTCGAAATGGAACGATAGTGAGTAAGAGCGCGCTGGTCTGTTCCGTCCCAATTCATCACCCAGATCTCCTTCGAACCGGTTCGGTTCGATACGAAAACAATACGAGTGCCGACCAGGCTTTTTCCACCAAACTGCGCGAGGATATCGGCAGCATAGCGGTGCCCGGCGTCGACCGCTCCGGCGTCCGAGAGAGGCGCGGTATAGACCTTTCCGAAAACTTGTGCTTGCTGTAGTGTCTGAATACTAGGAGACGTGCTGTAAAACCAGCCGAAGACGACCAATAATCCTTTATCTTCGGCTCCATAACCGAGACCGAGATAGTTAGCGGTAATCGGCGGCAGACTCCAGTCCGTAATACGATTCCCTTGTGGGGTAACGGGACCGGGGCCCTGCGGCGCAACCCCACTGATAAGATCGCTCGGCTGTTGCGGGACTTGAAGTGGATACAGGGTCTTTGGAACGAAGTTAATCAAAGGCGAGCCTTGTAAGTCATCCGATACCGTCTTATTGAAAGTACCGATCAAAGACGCAGCGCCTCCGGACGCACGAAAATCCGTAACGGCAACGTGCGGCTTCCCGGGATTCTTTTCGATGGTTCCCACCACCTGCTGCCGGGCGGAAAGCCATCCGATCCCGCCAACTAAGAGAAAACAACTAATAAGAATTCGCATCAACGTAAATTGAAAGTAAATTGAGCTGAGATATAGCTATCATTTATCTGCGGCGGAAGTGCCGGCAAAGGGCTGGCATCATAGACTGCGCGGAGCGCAGTGTTGTCGATAGAAGGATTGCCGCTGGACTGAACTAATTTTGGGGTGCGGATGCTGCCATCCCGCATGATATAGAAGCTGATCACAGCAGGACTGGACTGGCTGCGAGAATCGAGGCCGTTGGTTTGCCATTTCTCCGCAATTCGCTGGCGGACTAATTCCGCGTACCAGCCAAGCCGGTTGCCAAGCGGAGAATTTGGTCCGATACCAACCTGTCCGGCGCCGGATTGGACGTTATACATCGGATTCGAAACCGCTTGACGGCTACTGCTATAAACCTGGTTCTTCGGCGCGGGAGGGGTGTATTGCTGCTTGGGATGCGGCCTTTCTGCCTCGCGCTTTTTCTTTTTTTCCGGAATTTCAAAGGCCAGCTTATCCGGCAATTTCACTTGAACTTCTTGCTTTAACGGGAGAGTAGGAACTGTAGATTGCGTGTCGTTAGCAACCGGATTCAGCGGCGCCTGTTGCTGCGGAATGGGAATGCTATGAACCGGAGAAACAGCATAGGCGGCGCCCCCAGCAGGATGAACATCGCCCAACTGTTCTTTTTTGTGATTCATCCAAAGCCAGCCAAAGAAGAGCAACGCGATGACGCCACCATGCACCAAGAGGGAGCCAACGAATGGCGCAGTAATGGGATCGCGCTGGTCCAGAATGTCATGCGGGATCTCGATGGTTTCAGCCATGACTGCTAATGGCGCCGGCGGGTAGCGGAATCAATCGGCGCGGTCACCATCTTTACTTCGAACTTGGCGTCCCCCAACTCAGCGACGATCTGCGCAATAGGGTCCCAGGGCGTTTCCCTGTCGGCCCGGACGTAAACCGACGTAGCGTTATGAAAGCGTTCGTGAATGCCCTGAGCAAGAAGGTTAATGTTAATGGGCTTGTCATTGAGGTACGATTCGCCGTTCTTGGTGATACTGACTACCGGCAGATCTTGGGCGGTGTTCTGGACACGTTTGACTTTTGGAACCTGAATGTCCAGACCGAACTCCATGACGTTGGCGGTAATCATAAAGATGATCAACAGCACAAGAACAACATCGACCAGCGGAACAACGTTCATTTCGGAGACGGCGGATGGGGCGCCGAAACGACGGCCCCGGCGCGGGGTTCCGTTTCCGTTGCCGTAAGAGAACGCCATTAGACTTCAACCTCCACGTCAGCCACCGAAATCGCGGTCCGCGAAGTTCTGGAACTCGATAGCGAAGTCTTCCATACGAGTACCCATTTCTTTGATGCGCGTACCAAAAACGTTGTAGAAGATAGCAGCAGGTATGGCTGCGGCGAGCCCGATAGCGGTCGTGACAAGCGCTTCCGAGATACCGGGCGCTACGGCGCGAAGACTGGCGCTGCCGGCGGTGCCGAGCCCTTCAAAGGCATCGATGATGCCCCACACTGTGCCGAACAAACCGATAAAAGGAGAGACAGCGGCCACGGTCGCCAACCAGTTCATGTTCATTTCGAGCTTGGTGACTTCCTCGCTGATGCCCAGTTGCAGGCTACGCTCGATGGCCAGCTTGTTGACCAACGCTCCACGTTGTTTGATTTGCCTCTCGATCTCGCCATAACCGAAATCGAATACGGCGACAAGGGGGGCGGAGCTGAATTGCTCGCTGGCGACAGCGATTGACTGCAGGGTATTTGCTTTGCGGAACGCACGCAGAAAAGCCCGGTTCGCGCGGCGGGCACGGCCGAACACGCTTCCTTTCGAGAACGCAATAGTCCAGGAAAACAGCGAAAACAGGGCGAGAATAACAATGACAGCTAAAGGAACCGGTCGCAGGTTCTGAATAAGGTCCCACAGGCTAAGCTCTGCGGGAAACAGCAAAAAGGGCAATATTCTTGTGTTCCTTTCGTTTACCTCGTACTCATTATAGGGAGTGAGACGTAATTAGCGTAGCTTTTGATGAGAAGAAAATCTCACCAGCGCCGCGATTTCCGGCCATTTGCACGCACACCGTATAATTCGGTCAATGTTATTGGAGCTGATTGTCGAGAACTATGCGGTTGTCGAGCAGTCTCGCATTCGGTTTCAGCAAGGCTTGAATGTCCTGACGGGCGAGACCGGCAGCGGCAAATCGATTGTAGTGGATTCGCTCGGGCTGCTCCTTGGAGCGCGGGCATCGGGGGATATGATTCGCAGCGGCGAAGCGCGGGCCCGCGTATCGGGAATCTTCTCAATAGCCGCCAGCCCGGAAGTGACGGCGATGCTGTCCGAAGCGGGGATCGATGAAGTGGACGACAGCGAACTTATCGTCGAGCGTGAAATCACTGCGAACGGGAAATCGCGCGCATTTGTCGCGAACCGGCCGGTAACAACGGCTTTTCTGCGCCAGCTTGCTCCGTCGCTGGGGGATATTCACGGGCAGAACGAGCAGCAATCGCTGTTCAGCTCGCAAGCGCAACGTAATCTTCTGGATTCGTATGCACAAGCGGAAGGATTGCGCGAGCAGGTAGCACGCCTGTTTTCGGAGTGGCGCGAGTTGGGCGAACGTCTGGAAGAACAGAACCGGAACGAACAAGAGAAACGGCGTCTCCTGGATCTCTGGTCCTTTCAACGGAAAGAAATCGATACCGTCCAACCTAAAGCCGGTGAGGACATCGAACTCGCAGGGGAGCGAAAAATCCTGCAGAACGTAACGCGTTTACAGGAGAGCGCCGCTGCTGCGTTCGCTTTGCTGTATGAAAGTCCGGAAAGTGCAACAACACAACTCCGGCAAGCGTTGAAGCGCATGGAGGAACTAATGCGCATCGACGAAAGCGTAGCCGAAACGGCTGCTTCGATGAAGCAAGCATCGGTGCTACTGGATGACGCCGCTTATGCGCTACGAGATTATGCCGGTCGCCTGGAAGGAGATCCGGCGCGACTGGAGGATGTCGAGTCGCGATTGGCAGCACTTGACCGGCTGAAGAGAAAATACGGCCAGACGCTGGAGGACGTGCTGTCATTCAGGGATGGAGTCGCAAAGCAAATTGATGAGGTGGAGAATTCCGCGGAACATCGTGCCGCGCTGGAGAAGCAGCGGGACGAATTAGCTAAACAATACGAGAAGCGTGCCGGGGAGTTGAGCCGGGCGCGCAGCGCGGCCGCAGGGAAATTGAGCAAGCAAGTGGAAAGCGAACTTAAGAGTCTGGCTATGTCGGGCACACGCTTCCAGATCGCGCTTTCGCCGTCCGAATGGAGCGCTGCCGGTACCGACAAGATCGAGTTTCTTGTTTCGCCGAATCGCGGGGAAGAATTGAAGCCACTGGAAAAGATCGCATCAGGGGGCGAGCTATCGCGAATCGCGCTGGCATTGAAGACAGCGGCCGGCGACACAGACTCCGATCGAGGCATAACAACTCTGGTGTTCGACGAGGTGGATGCCGGTGTGGGAGGCGCCGCCGCGGCGGCAGTAGGGAAGCGGCTGAAAGCGCTATCGCGAACGAACCAGGTGATCTGCGTGACGCACCTGGCGCAGATCGCGGGTTTTGCGGACCATCAGTACGCGGTCTCTAAGCGCGAAAAGAAGGGTCGTATTACAACCCAGATCGAAGAACTGGGGCGCGAAGAACGGGCGCGCGAAATCGGAAGAATGCTTTCGGGAGAGCACATTACATCGGAAGCATTGAAGCAGGCTGAACAATTGATACAGGCGGGGATGAGCGGGTGATGGGCTACTGCGGCTTGCTCTTCAGCGCTTCAAACGCCCGAAACTCCGATTGCGCTAATTCTTGCTGACCTTTTTTTCGATAGAGCTGTGCAAGCCGGTAATGAGCCGTGGCGAGAGAGGGTTGAAGCC
>DAISJE010000304.1:0-6045 GCA_036821665.1 Bryobacteraceae bacterium
CTGGATATTGGCGTGAATTCAGCCAGTACACCGCCGGATGTTCCCGATCTTTTCGTATGGAAAGATCCCGACGGGCGCAAGCTGATCGTCATGTATCATCGAAAGGCTTACGGCGGCATTGTGGTAGTTCCGGGTTCGAAGCTGGCCGTCGCTGTCGAGGTACGCGATGACAATAGCGGCCCCCATACTCCTGAAGAGATCCGGAAGATTTATGCCGCACTGCGGGCGAGATTTCCGAACGCAAAGATACAGCCCGCCGATTTGACTGCTATCGCCAACGCCGTCCGGCCATATGAGCACGCTCTGCCGGTAGTAACTCAAGAGATCGGAGACACATGGATATATGGCGTGGCAAGCGATCCATTGAAACTGGCTCGCTTCAGGGAGTTACTACGTCTGCGACGCCGTTGGATCCAATCGGGAAGTTTTCAGATCGGCGACAGCGCGGATCTCGCCCTGCTGCAAAATGCCGCGCTCGCCGCGGAGCACACCTGGGGCACCGACACGAAGACGTGGCTGGATTTCGATCATTACACGCCGAGTGCGCTGCGCACGATGCTATCTCGCCCTAACTATCGAACGGTTACGAGCAGTTGGGCGGAAAAACGAGCCGACATAGAGGCCGGTATTGCTGCTTGGCCGCTCAAACTCCGTTCCGAAGCTGTTGAAACCTTCGCGCGATTAAGCCCTGTTCGTCCGAAAACAACAAACGTGCAAAGAACCGATGCGCAACTCGAAGGGGAGCATTTTGAAGTCGGGCTCGATCCTCACACGGGAGCGATTACGAAGCTGCTCGATAAGAAAACAAAACGCGATTGGGCATCTCCGGATCACCCGATCGCGCTGTTCAGTTATCAAACGTTGTCGCAAGCCGATTACGACCGATTTCTCGCAAGCTACATCACGGTGCAGACCGATTGGGCGCCCAAGGATTTCGGAAAACCGAACATCCAACACTTTGGAGCAAAAAGCAGAACCCTCCACACGAAACTGCTGTCCGCGCATGCGTCACAAGAGGGCGACGTGCCGCAGCTGATCGCCCAACTTGGAATCGACGGCCCGGCGAATGACGATTCGATGGCTTATCCTCGAGAACTCTGGTTGACCTTGACGCTCCCGAAAAACGAGCCTGCGCTTAGGATTGCCTTCGCGTGGTTCGGTAAAGAAGCGAACCGCTTACCGGAAGCACTCTGGCTGACCTTTCAGCCGGTCGCACCTCTCAAAGAAGGCTGGACACTCAACAAAGTGGAGCAGGCGGTGTCTCCTTTGGATGTAGTTCCGGGCGGCAACCGAACCATGCACGCTGTTTGGGACACTGTGAGCTATCGCGACGAGCATGGCGAAATTATCATCGAAACGCTCGATGCACCGGTTGTTTCGTTGGGAGTGCGTTCGCCGATTTTCTTTTCGAAAAACCAACCGGATATAGCGAACGGCCTGCATTTCAGCCTTTTTAATAATGGTTGGGGCACAAACTACATTCAGTGGTTTGGTGAGGATATGCAATTTCGGTTTACGTTGCGAACGCCGGAAAGGAAATTATGACTCGGCGTACTCTTCTTGCAGTTGCGAGTGCAGCACCCTTCAGCAGAGGGCTGGCAAAAGCTGCCGAAGCGAAGAAGCAGATCAAAATTACCGGCATTGAAACCGATTTGCTGCGCTTGCCTCCAAGCCCATTTGAAGGAGATGCTATCCACGACTTCGGTTCCGCCGAAGGCGGCGTTGTCCTCCGCGTGCGCACCGATGCCGGCATTACCGGCTGGGGTTACAGCAACTTTGGAATGATTGAAGGCGGCCCGCGCGTGGTGCAAACCATTCTGGAGTACGAAGCAAAACCGGTGCTCATTGGACAGGACCCGGCATTTCCGAAAAAAATTCGCGCCGATCTGTGGCGAGCGCTCGAATATCAGGGCGTGCAGGGCGTCACGCAATTCGCCATGTCGGTGGTCGATATCGCAGTCTGGGATATTTTGGGGAAAGCGGCGAGACTGCCTGTATATAAGATGCTCGGCGCGGTTCGCGACCGCATGCCCGCGTACGCAATGTGCGGCTGGTATCGCAAAAACGACCAGGACCACTCGCGGTACAAACGCACCATCAATGAAACTCTCGAGATCGGATATCGCGCGTTCAAGGTGAAAGTCGGACGTTACTCGCTCGACGACGATGTGGAGCGAATTGAAGTCGGCCGGAAGACCGCGGGCAAAGACATCCGGATTATGGTTGATGCGAATCAGGCGTTCAATCGCGTTGAGGCGTTGCGCCGTGGCCGCGCATACCAGGAATTGGGCTGCTTCTGGTATGAAGAGCCGCTGCCTCCGTGGGATCACGAAGGCTACGCGGAACTGGCGAGCGCGCTGGACATGCGTATTGCTACCGGCGAGAACGAATACAACAAACACGCCTTCATGGATCTCCTACTCAAGAAAGGCGCCGACGTCGTTCAGCCCGATAATCGCCGAGGCGGCGGACCCACAGAATGGATGGAGATCGGCGCTATTGCCGATGGCTTTGGCGTTGAACTGGCGAGCCATGGCGGAGGACCGGTCGATATGAATATCCTGTGCGCGATCCCGAACGCGATCTACATGGAATCGGGCGGCAAACAGAAAATGATTAACGGAGAAGTGCTTGCGCCCGAAGCGCCCGGAATGAGTAGCGAAGTAAGCGCCGATTTCATTGGTAAGCACAAGATCGCTTGACAGCTCATGGAGCCGCCGCAGTCGCGGCCGGATTCAGGTTTAACTTCTCTTCCGCAACCGATTCAACGCGCGACTGGGAAAAGAAGATCGGAAAGTATTTGCCGCGCGCCCAGAGTTCGTAAAGATCGCGATAGTGCGGACTGTTGACATCGCCTGATTGCCCGGGATTATTCAGCGCAATCGAATCATCCCAGTTTCCGGTATCAAAAATGACCTTCAACGATCCGCCCGCAGTTTGGTTATCTTCGCCGCCGGTGGCATCGATCGTGTACGCGTCTCCGCCACGCGGCAAATTGCCTACATCAAAGCGGACGCGGTCTGCGGGTTTCAGCGCGGGAGACAGTGGATGAAAAATAGTCGCATGATGATACCCGCCTAACTTCCAGGTCTCCATATCGCTCCCGAAACGTTTGGCTAAATCGGCCGTGGCCTCTTCGAGGCTTTTTGTTAGTACCGCATCACGCCCAGCTAAAGGATCTGCGCCGAAACGGCCATCGGGCGCGTAAAGCCATTCAATAATTCTGGTCATTGGCGGATGAATGAACTGTTGCGCTTCTTTAGGAACCATGAGGACATCCATGTTCGCTATGAGGCGGCGCTGAAACATCTCATAAATACCGGCTTCCAGCGAGTCCTGATCGAGCACAAAATTCCAATGTGTCAGCTTGGCTTGTGCTTTCATTGCGGAGCCCGATAACTTCAGGTCGCGCAGCAAAGGCACAATACGTCTGGCCGGAATCGAGAGATTATCGTTTTGCAGTTCAGCCATATCGGCTACCGTGAAGCGGCGGCCGGAACCTAAGAATTCCGCGACAGAATCCGCACGAAAGGGATCGGCCCACATGTAATGAAGCGCTTCGCGAAACGGCCAGCCGCGAGGAATCTGGTACTCATTCGAAGTATTGTAAAAACCTTTCTCGGGATTGAACGTATTCGGCAGCGATTTGGGCGCAAGAAAGCCGTTCCACTCGTACCGCCCATCGCCGGGAACAGGCACGAGACCGCTCCAGTTTGACCGCCTTGGCGCGATACCGACTGCCTGATAACCGATGTTTCCGTCGCGGTCGGCCCAAACCATGTTTTCAGCCGGCATGCGGCTGTATGTGCAGGCGTCGCGGAATTCTTCCCAACTGTGGGCCTGATCCATTCGCAAGCTGGCCAGGTAAGGAGCGCCGCCGATTTCCCTCCAGGCGGCTCGCACCGCATAGGCCTTATGATGAACCGGATCTTCGTAGATAACAGGTCCGTGGCGTGTGTACTTGAGGTCGACGGATGCCGGCTGTTCACCTTTTACCGGGATTGAATCGTGAATTACTTTCATCGACTCCCAGCCGTCCTGATATTTGTACTGCATCGGATTTTTGGGATTGGTGTCGTAGACGTAGAGGTCTTCGGTATCGGTGCCGAAGATCGTGAGACCCCAAGCGCCAAACTCATTGTGACCGATTGAGATGCCCGGTAACGACGGCTCGCCGCCGCCGATAACATCCCAACCAGGCGCAACCAGGTGCACCAGATAACGGAGGGAAGGCGCCTGCTGGAGGCGATGCGGGTCATTCGCCATGAGCGGATAGCCGCCGGAGGTCAACTTCGACCCGACAACCCAATTGTTGCTCCCCATCTCTTGCCGGAGCCGGCTGAGATCGAGCGCTGTCGGTATCTCGATTGAATTGTTCAATCGCGCCACCGATTTCAAATTGCGAAAACCACTCGCCAACTCGTCGGCGGAAAAGTGGAGCGGTGTACGGAGAGCGCGATATAACTCCAGGATCTGTTCTGTCAGAAGCGAAGGATCAATGGTGGAATCAAGACTTAGATTCGGGTTGGGCGGTTGAAAGTACTCCAGATCCTTCACTCGGTCGACGCCAAGGGTTCGAATCGCAAGCGCTGTATTGAACTCTTGAAAAAGATTGCCGGCCAGTCCGTTGAAGCGGCTGATAACGATGGCTGGCGTCCAGTCGCCGGGCTTGATTCCGAGCATTTTGAACTCAGGCGTGAGCAATGAGGGATCGCGGCGGGTTTGGGAGATATAGGCATTTATTCCGGCTACGAACGCCTCAATGATGCGGGCGCCGTGCGGGTGATACCAGTTGAGTTCCTGCTCCAAATCACCGCGGTACATAAAGAGCCGGTTGGCGATATCCCTTTCAAGCTCCTTCTTGCCGGTGATCTCAGCCATGGTTCCGGTCGCCTGGCGACGCCAGAGCTCAAGTTGAAAGAGGCGATCGCGAGCTACGTTGTACCCCTGTGCGAAAAAGAGATCGTGTTCGGTGGCGGCATAGATATGCGAGATGCCCCATTTGTCACGAAGAATTTTGACCGGCTGATCGAGGCCATGGAGAGAAACTGTCTCCACCGAAGGATCGGCTGCGATCAGCAATGAGTTGATAGCGAGTAACAGGATGGAGAGCCGACGCGAACGCATGTAAATCGTCATTAGGGATTGGTCATACGTAGCTTATCGTTCGATCGAGAGTAAACCTTCTTCGACCAGAACTGGAGGCCGTCGGAACCGCGTCGCCTGTTCGTACGCGTATGCCCATCCGAGCAGATCTCCATCGTGCCACCGCCGTGTGGAGATCTCGAGCCCGAATGGTAATCCATTTGGGTAGAAACCGGCAGGCACCACAACCGCTGGAACTCCGATCATGTTCACCCAACCCGTGTCACTATGCGGGCCGGTGCTCAGGACGCCGTTCTGTGGCATAGTTTCGTCCACGGGCGGCATCTGAATCGCGGGATAAACATAGCCGTCGAGATGAAAACGATCGAGCGTGCCGTCGTAGAGTTCAAGCGCCCTCTTGCGCGGTTCAAGCACGTCCGCAGCCGCCTGAGGATTATTCTCAAATCTCACTTGAATCACAACCGGACGGGAGTCATTGGGATCCGGCTTAGCGCCGCCAATAATGGTGGCGGGCAAAGGCGAACCGACCGCTTTCTCGTACTCTTCTGCCGAGTGGTATTGTGTCGGGCCGTACGCTGCCAGAAATTTTTCTGTTCCCTCCCGAATATACGGTTGAGTGCCGACACGCGAAACAGTCTCGGAAAAGCTATCCGGCAGGATTCCATCATCGAACACAACCGTTGCGCCCGCAGCTTTCAGTGCCTCAATTGCATTCATGAAGGCAGCTCGCGTCTCGGCGCATAGCGGAATAGCCGCCACTTTTCGATCGGCTGCCGCTTGCTCTGCACTCTCCGCCGATGGGATGCCCTCAAACGGGATTCCCGCCCCGGCAAGAATGAAAGCAGGAACCCCAAAGCGCTTTCCCTTGAGCGAATCGCGTTTCAGGTATTTCGTATAGGGACCCGCCTGCGCCTTGCCAGCCGATCCAATCGTTGCGGG
>DAISJE010000305.1:0-6040 GCA_036821665.1 Bryobacteraceae bacterium
GATCTTCCAAGCGATCTCGAATGGACCCGTGCATGTCTCCCTCAAAAATCCTACTGCCCATGCGGATCTCATGTCCGCTTAACTCAAATTTACAACCAAAAACATCCAACTAAAACACCTACGAAGCTGTGGGGGGTGCCAGCGGTCCCTTTTCCAGCCGCTGTGCCGCTTTTACCAATTTCTGCCGCGCCCGAAACAGCTTAACCTTTATTGTGTTTTCGTTCATTCCGGTCATTTCCGACAATTCCTCAACGGAGTGCCCTTCCACTTCTTTAAGCAGGATAAGAGACCGGTCCTCTTCGGAGATTTTCGAAAGCAATTTCAAAATGAGGTCGTGCTGCGCCAAGCGCTGATCGAAGGCCGGCGTCCGATCGGTGGCGGGCTCGGAATTCTCCATTCGCAACGAGTCGTCAGCCGAAAAATCACTCTCATAAACCAGCTTCCGGACTCTCTTCTTACGCAGGTAGTCGTAACACTCATTGACGGTAATCTTGTAAATCCACGTCAATAGAGAGCTGCGAAAATCGAAGTTGCCGATAGAGAAATAGATCTTTGCGAAAACCTGCTGGGCGATGTCTTCGGCATCGTTCCGGTTCCGCAAAATGCCGTAAATAATGGAAAAGACCTTGGCCTGATATCGCTCCACAACCTCGCGGAACGCAATTTCGTCCTGGGCCTGTACGCGCCGGACTAATGCCGCCTCTTCGGTGCTTCGATGGTCCAATTTGGTCTTCGCCCGGATCCCGTCTCCGGCTATTGCCGGGAATGGAAGCGCAGCAGTCAGCCCGTTCATACATCCGACCCGACGCGTTGAAATAAAAACGCGTTACAAAAACCTGCCAAAGAGCCTTGGATCCAGGGCGACAGCCTATTATCCCAGAAGGAGCACCCTGCCGCCCATGCAGAGTCGTTCGGGAAGCCTCGAACGAACTCGGCGCATCAAACTAGCGATTGGTTGTACACTGAAGATACAGCCATCGCTATCCAGGAGATTCGAATGATTCAGCTAACCGAAACCGCCGTTAATAAGGTCAATGAGATCTTAGCTATGCAGGAGCCGAAACCGGCTGGATTGCGCATCGCCGTGGTCGGCGGCGGTTGCTCCGGCTTCAGCTATTCCATGGCTTTCGAAAACCAGCCGAACATGCTCGACAAGACGTACAATTTCGGCAACTTAAAGGTTTTTGTCGATCAGGCCAGTATGCTTTACCTCGACGGTGCCGAAGTGGACTATGTTGAGACGCTGGAAGGCTCCGGATTTAAGTTCAACAATCCGCATGTGAAATCCACCTGCGGGTGCGGCAGTTCATTTAACGCTTAATTTTCAGGTGTTTGAGACCGGTAAAGGCCAAGAGGGGCTGACTCTCTTGGCTTTTATTTGGTATGCCGCTTTTGGAAAATAGGGGACACGCCTGCTGATCGGACACTGCCATGATTGGGATTCTAGCCCGGAGTGTCGCCGATTTTCTGAATAATGCGCCACGACCTACTAACAGAAGCACAAAATCCAGCCTCTATTTCCATCGACGCAATGCCCACTGTGGACATGCTGCGTGTCATCAATGCCGCGGATCACGCGGTAGCCGTGGCAGTCGAACGTGAGCTGCCGAACATCGCTAACGCCTTGGATGCTATTTCGGCTCGGATTCAGAACGGCGGTCGGTTGTTCTACATAGGTGCGGGGACCTCCGGGCGACTTGGCGTCCTGGACGCTTCCGAGTGCCCGCCCACTTTTAACACCCCACCGGATCTGGTACAAGGTCTCATTGCAGGTGGCGACCGGGCTTTGCGGCATTCTGTCGAGCGCGCCGAGGACGATCCGGAGCAGCCGCAAAAGGATCTTCGCGAGCGAGGCTTCAGCGGACAAGACGCTCTGGTCGGGATTGCGGCGAGCGGCCGCACGCCCTACGTATTGGGAGGACTGGCGTATGCACGGTCGCTGGGCGCTTTGACCGTTGGCCTAAGCTGCACTCCTGATTCGGAAGTCGCCCAGGCAGCCGAGATTGCGATTACACCCGTACCGGGTCCGGAAGTGATTACGGGATCAACCCGAATGCGCGCCGGAACGGCAACCAAGCTCGTCCTGAACATGCTCAGCACCGGCGTGATGGTTCGGATGGGTTACGTGTACGGCAACCTGATGGTGAATGTCCAGGCAACCAATGAAAAGTTGAAAGACCGCGCCTGCCGGATCATAGCGAATATCGCGCACGTGTCCTATGATGAAGCTTCGCGGCTGCTGGCGGATGGGGGGTCCGTGCGTATAGCGATTCTCATGCAAAAACTCAAGCTCACGCGAGGCCAGGCGGAAGCGCGGCTAGCAGCAGCAAAGGGTCGCTTGCGCGTAGCGCTCGGCGAGGACGTCTAGAACCAGCATTCTGCTGTGCAGTAACGGAAAATGGACAAATTCAGAATAGTGGGAGGCGCGCCGTTGAGCGGAGAGCTTCCCGTAAGCGGCTCGAAAAATTCAGCGCTGCCTGCGCTGGCAGCCTGTCTTCTCACCGATGAGCACGTCATTCTACGGCGCGTTCCGCGGGTAAAGGACCTTGAAACGATGCAGAAGCTCCTGGCGCACACAGGAGCACAGGTATCCCAGCAAGATAACCGGGTATGCGTGGAGGCGCGCTCTCTGGAGAATCCGGAAGCGCCTTACGACGTGGTGAAAACGATGCGTGCTTCCAGCCTGGTACTTGGCCCGCTAGTGGCGCGAACAGGCCGGGCGCGAGTCTCCATGCCGGGCGGGTGCGCCATTGGGGCGCGACCCATCAACATGCATGTTTCCGCGCTGGAGCAGTTAGGCGCAACTATTGAACAGGCCCATGGGTACGTTGAAGCGCAGGCTCCCGACGGACTTCGTGGCGGAACAATTCAATTCGATCGCATTACGGTTACCGGAACGGAAGATGTGCTCATGGCAGCGGTTTTGGCACGTGGAGAGACGGTTATCCGAAACGCTGCGCGCGAACCGGAGGTGAAAGACCTTGCGGACCTGCTGATTAGAATGGGCGCTAAAATCAAGGGCGCCGGTTCATCGATTGTGCGCGTGGAAGGGGTCGAAAAGCTGCATGGGACCGAGCACACCATCATTCCCGATCGCATTGAAGCCGGCACCTTTCTACTCGCTGCGGCAATCACGCAAGGCGACGTAACAATTTCGGGTTGTAATCCCGAGCACATCGCAGCCCTCACGATTAAGATGCAGCAAGCGGGCGCCGAAGTGGAAGAAGCAGGACCGGAAGCCTTACGCGTGCGGTGTTCGGCGAGGCCCAAAGCGGTCGATATAACTACCGAAGAATATCCCGGCTTTGCGACTGATCTGCAGGCTCAATACATGGCATGGATGACCATTGCGCGAGGAATCAGCTTAGTTACGGAGACCATCTTTGAGAACCGCTTCATGCATACACAGGAACTCGCGCGCATGGGCGCCAACATTCGAATAGAGGGGCGGCAGGCGATTGTGGCAGGCGAAGGCGAGTTGACCGGCGCGCAAGTGATTGCTTCCGATCTGCGCGCCAGCGCGTCGCTCGTACTGGCGGCCATGGTTGCGAAAGGCGAATCGACTATAGATCGCGTGTATCACATGGATCGCGGCTATGAACGCATTGAGGAAAAACTGGCCGGGGTGGGAGCGAGGATCGAGCGGATGTCATGACAGCGGCAAAACATCACAGCCCGGGTTTTCTGGCAATTGTGAATGACGCTAAGAAGCGTATTCACGAAGTGAACATCGAAGAATATCTGCAAATGCGTAAATCGGGCGATGCCGGGCAACTTATCGATGTTCGCGACGACCACGAGTGGGAAACCGCGCACGCCACCGGCGCCCTTCATCTCAGCAAAGGCATCATCGAGCGGGACATTGAGACAACGTTTCCCGATAAAGGCACGAAATTGGTGTTGTACTGTGGCGGCGGCTTTCGTTCCGCGCTCGCCGCCGACAATCTGCAAAAGATGGGATATACAAACATCATTTCGCTCGATGGCGGATGGCGGGCGATCGAGGCGTCGGGGTTGCCGTTGGAGAAGGGGCAGTAGGCGCATTTTTCACGGTCGATGCCGCGAAGAATGGCGGCTGGAGCTGGAGCCGCTTCACATCGGGTTGGCCGGTCATCCGCAATCGCGAAGGCTTACAGCCGGGTCGATGCGTGCCGCACGGCGCGCAGGGAAGAAGCCCGCCAGTAATCCGATTGCCGCTGTGACAAGGCACGCGAGCATAAGCGATGAAGGGTCGAGCGGCGACATCTCGAACAAGAAACTGCTTAGCGTCCTTGTCAGTGCATAGACACCGACCATTCCAAGCGCAAGCCCCGCCAGCACCATTCCAAACGCATTCCGCAATATATACCTCAGCACATCTCGCGAACTCGCACCCAAGGCGATGCGGATACCGAGTTCGAGGCGGCGCTGCGCCACCGAGTATGACATTACGCCGTACAGGCCGATGGCGGACAGGAGTATCGCTATTACCGCGAAGGCACACATTAGCCACGCCGGCCGGCTTACGCCGGAGAGCGTATCGCCGCGGATTTGCTGTAAAGTGGCAACATCGGCTAGCGGCAGATTTGGATCCACTGTTTGCAAGGCGCGCCTGACGCCTGTCATAATCCCGGACCGGTCCGTTTTCGAGCGAATGAGCAAATTGATATCAGGACTCGGAGACTGGGCGAGCGGAACATAGACAACCGGGGGATCGGGCAAGCCGGGAGAAGCTGTCCGCTCACTGCGAATGACACCGGCGATCTCGACCTCTGAGATGAGCGATTGCTGCCCCAGGTAATCTTCCGAAGTGAGCCGGATCATTTTACCGACCGGATGGTTTATACGAGCTACATCTGCTAAACGTTTTGCAAGAGCCTGGTTGATTACCACGATTCGCGCAGAGCCTTGGCGGTCGTGATCGCCAATGCCCCGTCCGGCTAGCACGGGAATATCAAGGGTTCGAAAGTATCCGGCATCAACTCTCTTACGCCGGACCAAGACCGGTTTGGAGATTCCAGGGACGAAGATGCCTTCTCCGTTGCTGATCCACTGGAGCGGCAGAAAGGTGGAGAGCCCTACCTGGGCAACTCCAGGCGTTGAGCGAAGGCGTTCGGAAAGCGTTTGATAAAAGAGCGCGGCTTTTTGCGCAGTGCCATAGGCTTGCTTAGGGAGATGGATGGAGGCGGTGATTACGTTTTCCATTTCCACGCCAGTATCCAACTGCTCGAGCTTCAGAAGACTTCGTGTCAGCAAGAGAGCGCCCGAAACCAGAACAAGTGAAAGCGCCACCTCGCCGATAACGATCGCGCGCCGAACACGAATGTGAACAGCAGGTGAAAGTCGAGAAGTCTGCTTCAACGTATCGGCAAGATCGCCGCGTAAAGCTTCCAAGGCCGGTAGCGCGCCCGTAATTAACGTGACACCCACGGTTGCTGCGCCGGCGAAGACAAGCACATGAAGATTGACGACGACATGGGCGGTGAACGGCAGGGTTTCCGCAAGCAGTGGAGTGGCGAGTCGAATCAGAAAGTACGCGAAGGCAACCCCTGCTACCCCGCCCAAAAAGCAGAGAGCCAGACATTCCGTGAGAAGTTGAGAGACCAGGCGCACGCGTCCGGCGCCAAGCGCGGCACGCACAGCCAACTCCGTCTTGCGGGCGGCTCCGCGAGCAAACAGCAGGTTTGCAACGTTCGCGCAAGTGATCAGCAAGACGAGTAGAACTGCGCCGAACGCGATCCCGATGGAACGCCGAAGATTGCTGTCTATCAGCAAAGCGGAGAGGCGCTCGACTTCGATATTTCCAGCGCGATCTTCATCCATCAGGGAGTTCGGAAGCAGCGCAGCGTAAATTGCCTTCATCTGCTGTCGAGCTTGGGCCAAGCTCGATCCCGCACGGATTCTTCCATGAATGGTAAGCAGGTGTATGGGGCTGGAGGCTTGGTCACGCGTAAAGATGAGCGGCTTCCAAAACTTTGTTTCGGTACGGTCAAATGCGCCCGGTTGGAGAACTCCGATGACCTGGCATTTGGCTCCATCTAAGATAACGGTCTGGTGCAGG
>DAISJE010000306.1:0-6032 GCA_036821665.1 Bryobacteraceae bacterium
ATTGTTAGAGACGTGCTATCGCGCTCAGGACAGTCGAGCCAGTCCCGCTGTTTGCGGAAATTCGAATCGCGATACTAAGGAAGTAGGCCAATAAACATCCAGGCACAATGCATTTGAATCAACACGAATGAGCGCTCTTTCCGCTGAGGCGGCTTTTACAGTCGAAACACAAATCGCCAGCTTTCCATCGCTTACCTTGGATTGCGGCGTCACACTGTTGAACGTCGACGTCGCATACGAGGCGTACGGCACACTAGATGCAAAGCGCAGCAACGCGATTTTGATACTGCATGCATTTTCGGGCGATGCGCACGCCGGGGGAATCAGCAAGGAGACAGGCCAGCCCGGGTGGTGGTCTCCCATGATCGGCCCAGGGCTCGCATTCGATACCGATCGGTACTTCGTTATTTGCACGAACGTTCTGGGTGGCTGCCGGGGTACCACTGGCCCGGCTTCGATCGATCCCTCTACAGGCCAGCCATATGCAATGCGGTTTCCGGTCATTACGGTAGGCGACATGGTGCGGCTTCAAAAGATGCTGATTGAGCATCTGGGCATCGAGCGGCTTCTTGCGGTGGCGGGCGGCTCGATGGGTGGCATGCAGGCCATCGCATGGACGGTCGCTTATCCCGAATCGGTGGTCGCGGCCATTCCGATTGCGGCCACGTACAGGCATAGTGCACAGCAAATCGCCTTTAACGAGGTCGGACGCCAGGCGGTCATGGCGGATCCGGACTGGAACGAGGGCAACTATTACGATTCGAAGCCGCCCGCGCGCGGACTAGCTGTCGCTCGGATGGTGGGTCACATCACTTATATGAGCGATGCCTCCATGCGCGAAAAATTCGGACGCCGCTTGCGGGATAAGGATGCGTTTGGATTCGATTTCTCGGTCGATTTCGAAGTAGAAAGCTATTTGCGCTATCGCGGCAGCCAGTTCGTCAACCGCTTCGATGCGAATTCGTACCTATATATAACGAAGGCGATGGATTATTTCGACCTTTCAGCGGGTTATCCGTCGCTTTCGGCTGCCTTTGAACGAACACAGACCCGTTTCCTGGTTCTGAGTTTTACATCGGACTGGCTGTACCCGACTTATCAATCGCTGGAAACTGTTGGCGCCCTTCGGAGCTGTAACATCGATGCGGCATTTTGCGAACTGACCTCCAACTACGGACATGACGCATTTCGTGGAAACAGCGGAACAGACAGATATGATCACCGGTTTCCTCGACAGCGTCTATCGCGACCAGGCCAGCGACAGGCGAAACACGAGCGGCGCACAATCAGCGGCAAGCCTCACACGCGAAGCAAGCGGCGAATTATCGATTAGCTCGCGCCCCGATTATGCCATGATCGCCGAACTTGTCGAACCCGGCTCACGCGTTCTTGATTTGGGCTGCGGGGAGGGTGAGCTACTTGCCTGGTTGCGCGAAAAGAAGGGCATATGCGGGCGCGGCGTCGAGATCGACCCGCATAAAGTGCAGCGGGCTATTTCGCGCGGCGTTTCCGCGTATCAGAGCGATATCGACCAGGGCCTTGCCGATTATCCCGACACTAGCTTCGATTTCGTCATTCTGAGCCAAACGCTACAGGAAACACGCTATCCATTGCGAGTATTGCGCGAGATGCTTCGTGTCGGCAACCACATCATTGTGGCCTTCCCGAATTTTGGCCACTGGTCTACTCGCCTCTCGCATCTTTTCAGCGGCCGCGCGCCACGAACACGTTTATTCCCGTACGACTGGTACGAATCACCGAACCTGCATTTTCTGACTGTTCACGATTTTGTTCTGCTGTGCCGCAATCAGAACTGGATTATAGAAAAGCAGATCTTATTGCATGGCGACCGGCAGGTGCATCGCTTCGCAAATTTACTAACTGAAGTAGCAGTATTTTCGATTCGCGCAGCAGACGCTCACGGCGCCTGAACTACAGCAGGCGCAACAGCTAGCGTTCCTATACTGAAGGGGTGCCATCCCGAGTCAACGCTTACATCGAAAAAAATCAGCCTCGCTTTCTGGAAGAGTTGCTCGATTTCCTGCGAATTCCCAGCATCAGCACGCTTCCGGAACACAAGCAGGACGTCGCGCGCGCGGCGCAGTTTGCAGCCGATAATCTCGAGCGAGCCGGATTGGAAAACGTTGAAGTAATCCGGACAAATAAGCATCCGCTGATCTATGGGGACTGGCTTCACGCGTCGGGTAAGCCTACTGTGCTCTGCTACGGCCATTACGATGTGCAACCGCCCGATCCGTTGGAATTGTGGGAATCTCCCCCGTTTGAGCCGACTATTCGCAACGGCAATATTTATGCGCGCGGCGCATGCGACGACAAAGGCCAGATGTATATGCATGTTAAGGCCGTTGAAGCGCTGCATGCCGCGGAAGACGGTGCTCTGCCGGTAAACGTCAAGTTCCTGATCGAAGGAGAAGAGGAAGTCGGAGGAGAATCGATTTCCGAGTATGTTCCGAAAAACCGGGACAAACTCAAATCGGACGTAGCTCTTGTATCGGACACGGAGCTGTTTGCCGACGGAGTTCCGACGCTTTGCATCGGGTTGCGCGGGCTGGTGTATCTCGAAATTGAAGCTAAAGGGCCTGCGCGAGATCTTCATTCCGGCATGTATGGCGGTGCGGCGCCGAGCGCAGTTTATGGTTTGATCGAGTTGCTCGCAAAAGCCAAAGATGCAAACGGGCGCATTCAGATACCGGGCATTTATGACGACGTAACTCCTCCCGATCCCGCTGAAGTCAAAAGCTGGAAAGAGCTGCCATTCTCGGAGCAGGATTTCTTACGGGAGGAGGTGGGAGCGACGCAGTTAACCGGCGAGCCGGACCAATCCGTGCTGGCGCGCGTTTGGGCGAGGCCAACTTTTGAAGTACACGGCATTGCCGGAGGCTTCACGGGAACAGGAGCAAAGACGGTCATCCCCGCCCGCGCCGTTGCCAAAGTCAGCCTGCGATTAGTGCCGAATCAGAATCCCGAACGTGTCCTTGCCGCGGTGAAACAGTGGGTAAAGGACCACACACCGAAAGGCATTCAGACCGAAGTACGCGTCCTCAGCGCAGGACCAGCTATTTCAGTCAATCCGTCCGAGCCCGCAATTCGTACTGCGGCGCGCGTATTCAGTGAAGAGATGGGCAAGCCAACTGTGTTCATACGCAGCGGCGGCTCGATACCGATCGTCGGTGAATTCGCAACGCATCTCGGAATCCCGACGGTATTGATGGGTTTCGGTTTGCCGGATGATGGCCTGCATTCCCCCAACGAGAAATATCGAATCAGCAATTATTACCAAGGGATCAGGACGATTGCGCGCTTCTTCGAGGAATACGGGAGCCAGAAATGAAGAGGGATCGGGCATGCCCGACCCCTACCACGATAGACTTTTGCTGGGGGCGAGGACATGCCTCGCCCTCCGCAGGTTCTACGCTTCTTCTGCGCCCATGGCTTCTTCGCCGAGATCTTCGGAAAGACCACCGGTATAGATGCCCGGGGTTTCGTCCGAGTAGTCTTGGAGACCGTCCCCGAACGATACTTCCTGTTCGGGTAAGGGCTCCTCTTCGACTACGTCTTCGCCGGCAATTTTGACGCGCCGGTAGAACTCCATTCCGGTTCCGGCGGGAATTAGCCGGCCCATGATGACGTTCTCCTTCAGGCCGCGGAGATAATCCACCTTGCCGTTAATAGCGGCTTCGGTCAGGACACGCGTGGTTTCCTGGAAGCTCGCCGCCGAAATGAACGAGTCGGTCGAGAGCGATGCCTTAGTGATACCGAGCAGAATCGGCTTGCCCGTCGCCGGACGACCGCCTGCGTCGATCACACGCGAATTCTCTTCGCGGAATTTGAATTTGTCCACCACCTCTTCGGGCAGGAACTCCGTATCGCCGATATCCTCGACCTTCACCCAGCGCATCATCTGACGCGAGATCACTTCGAGGTGCTTATCGTTGATGTTCACGCCCTGAAGCCGGTAGACTTCCTGGATTTCGTTGACCAGGTATTTCTGCAGCTCTTTTTCGCCAAGCACGGCCAGAATATCGTGCGGATTGCGTGGGCCATCCATCAAAGGATCACCGGAGCGCACCCGTTCGCCTTCCTGGACGTTGATATGTACGCCGCGCGGAATCGAGTACTCCTTCTGAACGCTGTCGTCGCCAACGATATAGAGCTTGCGCATACCCTTGGTGACTTCGCCGTACTTCACAGCGCCGTTGATCTCCGCGATGATCGCGGTTTCGCGGGGCTTACGAGCCTCGAACAGCTCGACTACGCGAGGCAGACCGCCGGTGATGTCCTTGGTCTTGGTAGTTGCGCGCGGAATCTTCGCGAGCACGTCGCCGGCGTGTACCTCTTCGCCATCCGCCACCATCAGGTGAGCGTGAGTAGGCATCAGGTAACGCTTCTCCTCCGAACGGCTACCGCCTTCCGGCCGGACGACAACGGTCGGGAACCGCTTTTCATCGGTAGATTCCGTGACCACCACTTGCATGTTGCCGGTGATTTCGTCCACCTGTTCCTGGGTCGTTACACCGTCGACCAGATCTTTGAAGTGGATAACGCCGCTGACTTCGGTGAGAATCGAGAACGTATACGGATCCCATTCGAGCAGGATCTGATTCGCCTTTACCGGCTTGCCATCCTCGACATTGATTTTCGCGCCGTAGACAACCGGGTAGCGCTCGCGCTCGCGGTTCTTTTCATCGACGATAATCAGAATGCCGTTACGGTTCATGGCAATTAGTTCGCCCTTGTTATTGCGAACCGTATTTACGTTGCTGAATCGGACAAAGCCGTCGCTCTTGGCATCCTGCGTCGATTGTTCGCTGACACGAGTGGCCGCGCCGCCGATGTGGAACGTACGCATCGTAAGCTGCGTGCCGGGTTCACCAATGGATTGCGCCGAGATGATACCGACCGCTTCACCACGTTCGACCATCCGGCCTGTTGCCAGATTGCGTCCATAGCAGAGGCGGCACACGCCGCGCTTCGATTCGCAGGTCAACACCGAACGGATTTTCACGCGCTCGATACCGGCTGCCTGAATAGCGCTTGCGAGCTCCTCGGTAATCTCCTGGTTGACTCCAACGATGATGTGGTTTTCGTAATCGCGCTGGTCTTCAAGCGCTACACGGCCAACGATGCGGTCGCGCAACGGCTCGATGATTTCACCCGATTCAATGATCGGCTCGACGTAAATTCCATCTGTGGTTCCGCAGTCGTCTTCGGTAATGATGACATCCTGCGCAACGTCGCATAAGCGGCGGGTCAGGTAACCCGAGTCGGCGGTCTTCAACGCGGTGTCGGCCAGACCTTTACGCGCGCCGTGGGTCGAAATGAAGTATTGCAGGACGTTCAGGCCCTCGCGGAAGTTTGCGGTGATCGGCGTTTCGATGATTTCGCCGGACGGCTTAGCCATCAAACCACGCATACCGGAGAGCTGACGGATTTGTTGCTTCGAACCACGGGCCCCGGAATCCGCCATGATGTAAATCGGATTGAGAATACGGCCGGTACGGTCGTCCTCTTCCATGTTCTTGAACATCTTGTCGGAGACCGCTTCGGTGACCTTCGACCAGATTTCAATGATCTTGTTGTAGCGTTCGGATTGCGTGATCGCGCCTTCCTGATACTGCTGCTGTACTTCTATAACCTGCCTTTCGGCCTCGCGCACCAGGCCCGCTTTCTCTTCCGGCACCACCATGTCGTCGATGCCGATCGAAATGCCCGCGCGCGTGGCATACAGGAAGCCGAGCTTCTTGACTTCATCCAGCATCTGCACGGTTATTTGCAACCCGAATTTCAAGTAGCAGTATTGAACCAGTTGTCCGAGGCCCTTCTTCTTGAGAAGTCCGTTGATGAACGGCATCTCCTTGGGAAGAACGTCGTTCAGAATAACGCGGCCGACCGTCGTGTCCATGTACTGCTTGTTGAACTCGATCGGCTCCGTGTGCAGGACGTTCTGGTTGTCGAAAGCGTGCACCAGGTCGATCACCCGGCCGGTCTAGCGCAGCTTGATCGGCGTCAGC
>DAISJE010000307.1:0-6007 GCA_036821665.1 Bryobacteraceae bacterium
TCCTGGCTGGAACATAGGTGACTGGAATCCCCGTCCGGAGTTCAGAGACATCCTCGTGTTTCGGCACATCAATATCGGCAGTCAACGCAGAACCGCCGAAAAGCCGCAAATCGAATGTGACAGTCCTGTGTTCCTTAGCGCCCAACGATAGCGCAACTTTCTCTGCAGCCTGAATTTCGATCGCGTGCCGCTGCCCATAATCAAAGGAAAGGCAGTAGCATTCGTAACCCTGCCGGCGCGCAATCGCAAGACAAGTGGTTGAATCGAGGCCTCCGCTTAACAGGCAGACCGCACGCGAGGGTTCTGCGGTCACGCCGGACTCTCGTCGGTTGATGTCACAACGGCTCCAATGCTCCCCTGGTGCACGCGAATCCTGATCGATTCATTCACGATTGTATCGGCCGAAGAGCGTACAATGCGCCCATCCGGAGCCTGGACGATCGCATATCCGCGGCCGAGTATGGTTAGCGGGCTAAGCTGCGTCAGATGGAGATGCAGAGATTCGAAGCTGCGCCGCGCCGCCCAAAGCCGCGTCGCAATGGCCGTGTGCATCCTTTGCCGTAAACCGTCCTCCCATTGGCGGTTTCGCGCGAGGCGTAGCCGCAAATCGCAGGCTTGCAAGCGCCGAGTCAGCTCGGGAAGCTGGCGGGATCGTACCTGCAGAATGCCGCGCTCGAGATGGCGGAGCTGGTACTCCAAATCGTCCAATCTCTGGGCGCGCTTGGTCAGGGTACGCTGCATGACCGTGATACTTTTATCGGTGCCACGGTCCCGAAGATCGCGCGATGCGAGCAGCAGCCTGTAGCGGATCGATTGCAAGGCTTTCGCGCGGCAGCCGGCGATCTGTTCCAACAAGCTGTCTCGGGTGCAGATAACCGTCTCGGCCGCTGCTGAGGGTGTCGGCGCGCGGTAATCGGCCACGAAGTCGGCGATTGTGAAATCCGTCTCGTGTCCGATCGCTGAAATGACGGGAATAGCCGAAGCCGCGATCGCTCGCGCGACCGCCTCCTCGTTAAATGTCCAGAGATCCTCCAATGAACCGCCGCCACGAGCCAGAATTACGACTTCAGCCCACCCGCTCTCGCTAAAAAATTTCAAACCCGCACAAACCTGCTCGATAGATCCTTCACCCTGTACCAGGGCCGGGTAGAGGCGTAGGTGGAGTCCCTCAAAGCGGCGTTCCAGGACGTGCAGGATGTCGCGGATGACGGCTCCGGAAGGCGATGTTATGACCCCCACGCGCCGCGGCAGCTTGGGCAGAGCGCGTTTTCTCGCAGTCTCGAAGAGTCCTTCCTCCAGAAGCTTTTTTTTGAGCTGCTCAAACGCAAGTTGGAGGGCTCCGGCGCCCTGAGGCTCAATCAGCTCGATAATGAGTTGATATTCGCCTCTGGCTTCATAGACCTCCAGGCTGCCCCGCGCGATGATCAACAGGCCGTCCTGCGGCTTGAATCGGGCGAATCTGGCATTTCCTTTGAAGAGAACGCACTTGATCTGGCTTTGTTCGTCCTTAAGGGAAAAGTAGGTATGCCCGCTGGCTGCCGCCCGGCAGCCGGAAACTTCGCCGGCAACCCAGATATTCCGAAACTCGCCTTCAAATAGCGCCTGCACAGCGCTGTTTAGCTCGGCCACGGTGAAAACCCGCCGCTCCGGCACGAGCGACAGTCGCATCTGGCCGGTTTCGTTGGTTCTGCCTGTCATCTAATCTCAGTTTCGGTTATGTACAATCCAGGATCTCGCTCCGGTCGTGCGGTATTCTAACGGATTCGGCGCTGCGGCCGGCGGCAGCCTTGACTCCTGTCCTGAAATCCCACTGGAGAATTATGAACGCAAAAGAAGTTCTGGAGTACGCGAAAAAAAACGATACGAAGCAGGTTGACCTTCGCTTCACGGATCTTCCAGGACTGAGCCAACATATCTCCTACCCCATCGGAATGCTGGATGAGGGCTCTTTTGAAGATGGATTTGGCATTGATGGATCGAGCATTCGCGGTTGGGCAGCCATCAACGAGAGCGATATGCTCATCGTTCCAGATCCCGCGACGGCTTTCATGGATCCCTTTGCCGAAACGCGAACCCTGGTCATGCTGGGCGACATTATCGATCCAATTACCCGGCTGCACTACGATCGCGATCCTCGGTGGATTGCGAAGAAGGCTGAACTCTTCCTGAAAAATAGCGGCCAAGCGGATACCGCTTATTTCGGGGCCGAAGCTGAATTTTTTATTTTCGACAATATCCGCTTCGATCAGAATCAGCACAGTGGGTTCTATTTCATCGACGCCGAAGAAGGCCGCTGGAACTCGAGCCGCGAACACAATAACCTCGGTTACCGGCCGCGCTATAAGGAAGGTTACTTCCCGGTTCCGCCCACGGACCACTATCAGGATCTCCGCAGCGAAATGGTGGCCACCATGGCCGAATGCGGCCTGACCATTGAGTGCCACCACCATGAGGTTGCGACCGGTGGTCAGTGCGAAATTGACCAGCGTTTCGACACGTTGGTTAAATCCGCGGACAACATGATGTTGTACAAATACATCGTCCGCAACGTCGCGTACCAATATGGCAAAACAGTCACGTTCATGCCGAAGCCGCTTTTCGGAGATAACGGCAGCGGCATGCACACGCATCAAAGCCTTTGGGGGCAGGGGAAGCCGCTATTTGCAGGCGATAACTATGCCGGTTTGAGCCAGATGGCGCTCTGGTACATTGGCGGCTTATTGCGGCATGCGCGCGCGCTGTCGGCGATCATCGCTCCTACGACGAACAGCTATAAACGGCTGGTACCTGGCTATGAAGCTCCGGTGAATCTGGCCTACTCGAGGCGAAACCGGTCGGCAGCGATTCGGATTCCCATGTATTCGAACAGCCCGAAAGCGAAGCGCGTCGAATTCCGGCCACCCGATCCTGCTTCGAATCCCTACCTGGCCTTTGCGGCATTGCTGATGGCGGGTCTCGACGGAATTGCTAACAAAATCGATCCGGGAGAGCCTCTCGACAAAGATATCTATGACCTCTCGCCTGAGGAAATGAAGAAAGTTCCGGCCATGCCCGCGTCCCTCGATGAGGCTTTAGGTTGTCTGGAGGAAGATCACGCCTTCTTGACAAAGGGGGATGTATTTTCGGAAGAATTAATAGAGACGTTTGTGTCCTACAAGCGTGAAGCGGAGGCTGAAGCGGTTCGCTTGCGGCCTCACCCGTACGAATTTGCTCTCTATTACGATATCTAAGCCGCCGCGCTTAGACCGCCTGACTTCCCCGTCTAGGGTGTGGGCCGATAGCAACCCAACACTGTAACGAAATGGGTCATTTCACGAAGGCTGTTCAGTGCATTTTGAACAGGAGTATCGTCAGCTTGGCCGATGAGATCGACATAGAATAAGTACTCCCAAAGTTTGCCTCGAAGCGGTCGCGATTCGATCTTGGTTAGATTCAAGTCGCGCAACGCAAAGCAGGCCATCGCTCGAAATAGTGCGCCCGGCGCATTCTCCGTAGAGAACACGACAGATGTTTTCCACTGTCCCGTTCCGCTCCGGACGTGTTGCGGCTGTTTCGCCAGCAGAAAAAATCGCGTAAAGTTTCGCCGGTGGTCTTCGATGTTACGCTTTAAGATTTTCCCGTGATAGATGACGGCAGCGGAGTCCGAAGCAATCGCCGCGGCCGATGGGATTCTCTGCTCGCTGAGCATTTTCACGCTCCCGGCAGTGTCGTAAAAAGATGTAGGCTCAATTTGCTTATATTTTCGGAAAAATTCGCGGCACTGGTTGAGGGCGACCGGGTGAGAAAAGGCTCTGCGAATATCTCGGAATCGCGTGCCCGGCATTGCAATTAAATTATGGGCAATGCGGATGTTAGTCTCGCCGCAGATTGGAAACCCGTATTCGAGTAAATGGTCGTAATTCTCATGCACACTGCCGTGCAGTGTATTTTCTATAGGAATAACGGCAAAGGTTGCTTTGTCGGACTCAACCGCATCGAACACATCCCGGAATGTGGACGACGGAAGATCCCGTATCTTGCTGCCCAGAAACTTTGTGGCCGCGAGATGGCTGAAGGCGCCGCGCTCGCCTTGAAAAGCAACGGTATGAGGACCGCGATGAGGCATCTGTTTCCTTAAATTCAGTTTTGATACACCCTCGGGCAACGGGGTTAGACTATTGTACTTTCAATCATTTCCGGACATAATTCCTAAGCTGCCCACACTCGCTGCAGCCTAGTCCACTGTTCCATTCTGATTGGTTGTAATATGTTATACTCGGCTGTTCCGAGAACGGAACAACCTGCATTGATTCAAATGGCGGCGGCGCGAGAAGCATTTCCCCCGTCCAAATTCCGATTAAAATGCAAGAAGCGGGTCGAAAATTGCGGCGCGCGCGGGAACGGCTCCGATTGAAATATCGGGACGTCGAGGAGGCGAGCCAGCGAATTGCAAATAGCCGCGGAAGCCAGGACTTTTCAATTGGCCTCAGCCGCCTGGCTGACATAGAGAACAAGGGTACTGTACCCTCCATTTATCGTCTTTATTCGTTATGCGCCATCTATGGCTTGGATCTCAGCACGGTCCTGGGATGGTATGGCGTCGACCTTGCGCACTTACCCGGCGACAGTGCCACGCTATCGCTTGCCCAAACGCGGCCCGTAGACTTTCGCATCCCGGAACGCACCTGGGTAGAGCTGCCTTGTGAGTTGGATTTAGAGTTGGATGTGCAACGCACTTCGTATTTGAGCCGGCACATACAGCGGTGGGGAAAATTGCCATTGATGCTGTTAGGGACCACCGAGCTTCGGAACCAGCGTTACGGTTTGATTGGAAGCGACGATTGGTCGATGCACCCGCTGATTGCGCCCGGCTCGCTGGTGCAAATCGATGAATCGAAGCGGCGTATAACCAGCGACGGGTGGGTGCATGAGTTCGACCGGCCGATCTATTTTCTCGAAGATAGGACCGGTTATAAATGCCGCTGGTGCACCGAAAAAAGTGGCTTTCTCATTGCGCAGCCTCATTCCACTTCACAAGTACCGCTGGAAGTTTTCCGGTTTCCGGGAGAGATTGACGTAATCGGACAGGTTGTGGGCGTTGCTATGCGGTTGGATCAGGCGAGGCGACGCCATACACGTTCCTGAGCAGGCCCAAGATTGCCTCGAAATCCGATATATGTTTTTCCCGTTCCGGGCCCTGGATTGATGCCGGTACCAGGTTTTTATAGGGAGTAAGTCGCAACCAGGCGTCAATTAATTCCGCTCGGTCGACCAGATCGATTCCGGAAATATAAAGCTCAATATCGGCCTTTTTACGTTCGAGTGTGTAACTTACCCATTCACGAAATATCGCTTCATGGATCCGCTTCAACGCCCGGCTAGCGATCAGAATTCCGGAATAAGCCTGGTGAGATCCGTAGTGTTCGTAACGTCCAGTATCCGGATTTCTAAGGCCCGCGAGATAGACAAGCCGCCCATAAGAACTCTCGATCTGTGCGAGATCTCTTACCCAGAGCGTCTCTGCTGGGTTCTGCTCGTCAGTGCCCGCCTTGCCCCGTAGCATTTATTCCGTAAATTCAATGATACACAGATATTAGGTCTCTACAAGGTTGATCAGTACCGGGACCACTATAACCGTTCCGTTACTAGAAAACAACGTAATTCCCGTAAGTTCCGAGTTTCCGGACCGCTATCGTAGCGGATAGAAACCTCCGGTTTAGACACTCTAATTGATTTATGAAACAAAGAATACTCGCGTCATTTCTAGCTATTGCTTTCGCAGGCAGTTTGTCTGCCAAAGCTGGGGACCGTCCCAATTCCCCCTCAGATACCACGATCGTGGCGGCGAGCTTGATCCCGCCCATCCCATTCCCGAAACAGGTTGCGCAGATGGCGACGTCGGCTTTTATCCCGCCGATTCCATTCCCGAAACAGGTTGCGCAGATGGCGACACCGGCTTTTATCCCGCCGATTCCATTCCCGAAACAGGTTGCTCAGACGGCGACGGCGGCTTTTATCCCGCCCATCC
>DAISJE010000308.1:0-5988 GCA_036821665.1 Bryobacteraceae bacterium
ACCATGTGCCCCGCAAGGTACGTGCCGAACGCATCGAGTTCTTACTCAACACCTTCGAGCTTTGGAACCGCCGCAAGGACTTGGTAAAAACCTTCTCGGGCGGCATGAAGCGCCGCTTGGAAATTGCCCGCGGATTTCTCCACACGCCGAAGATTCTCTTTCTCGATGAGCCCACCCTCGGCCTGGACCCGCAAAGTCGCAATCAGCTCTGGACAGAAGTGAGGAATTTGAATCAAAGCGAAGGCGTCACCGTCTTTTTAACGACTCACTATATGGATGAGGCCGACCGCGTCGCGGAACGGATCGCCATCATCGACCACGGCAAAATCGTTGCCCAGGGCTCTTCGCGGGAATTAAAAGAGCAAACCGGAACCGAATCGCTCGAAGATGCCTTCCTGGCTTTCACCGGCTCTTCGATTCGCGACGAAAGAGCGACTTCTACCGATCAACTGCGCCAGATGGTGCGCATGTGGACCAATAAACGATAATGGCTGCCATTTACATTCTCTGGCTTCGTGAATTGAAGCGTTATTTCCGTTCGAGAGCGCAGATCGTGGCATCGCTCGGCCAGCCGATGCTTTACTTGCTCGCTCTCGGCTTCGGCCTGGAACCGGTCTTCCGAAAAGCCGGCAACGGAAGCTACATGCAGTTTGTCGCTCCCGGAGTGATCGGTATGACCGTGTTGTTCAGCTCCGTCTTTTCCGGAATCGGATTGTTGTGGGATCGCCAGTTCGGATTCCTCAAAGAAACACTGGTGGCCCCCGTTCCACGCATCAGGATCATGACCGGCAAGGCGCTCGGCGGAGCAACCGTCGCCATAATCCAAGGTTTGCTCGTCGTTGCGGCATGTCTGCTGGTCGGGTTTCGCCCCAGGAACTTTGCGGCCATTCCAGTTGCGCTGCTCTTTATGGCGTTAATCGCGGTCGTTTTTGCATCTCTTGGCATCGCCATTGGATCGAAGCTCGAAAACATGCAGGGCTTCCAGTTGATCATGAATTTTTTGGTCATGCCGATTTTCTTTCTCTCCGGCGCCTTGTTTCCGCTCACGAATCTCCCCAAGGCTCTGGGAACGATTACTAGCCTCGATCCGCTTTCCTATGGCATTGATGGTTTACGTGGAGCGCTGATCGGCGTTTCGCACTTCGGAATCGCGACCGATATCGCGGTACTCTGCGGCGTTGCTCTCGTGCTGATATGGCTCGGGAGCCACTTCTTTTCAAAAATTCAGCTCTGAGTATGGCTCGCCAGCGAAGCACACGGGCGCATCAGGAGGTCTTGGATGCTGCTCTGAAACTCTTCGCCGAGCGCGGCATCGATGCGACGAGCATGGATGCCATTAGCGAAGCATCTGGAGTCAGCAAGGCGACCATCTATAAGCACTGGGCGGACAAGCCTGCTCTTTGCCTGGAAGTGCTGGGGTGTCTGAGCGAGGAGTTGCCGGCCTTCGATTCGGGCGAGCCGCGCGCCGATCTCGTCGCCCTGCTCGGATACCGCCCACCGGAGAAACAATCGCCGATGCAGAGCGCCCTCGTGCCGCACTTTATGGCTTACGCCCGTCGCAATCCCGCTTTCGGCGAAGCATGGCGCGCCCGCGTGATGGAGCCGCCCCGCACGCGCGTGATGCAAATCCTGAAGCGCGGCATCGCCGAAGGACAACTACCCCCGGATCTTGATCTGAGTTTTTCGGTGGCTTTACTGATCGGCCCCATGATGTACCGCCACGTCCTGCTTCTCAGCAAATCGAAGTTGCCCGATGACATGCCCGAACGCATTGTCGAAGCCTTCTGGAAAGCCTATGCAATGGGGCAAAGCCGCGCCCTGCGCCGCACGCGCTAGCAACACCACCTGGAGGGCGGGCTTCAGCCCGCGTGAGGCTTCAGCCTCGCTCTAAGCATCGCCGCTGATTTGGCGAAGCCGGTCCAGGTCTGACGGCCTTGTTCGCCTCCTCGCGCCTCCAGCACCGCGCGGTTATACGTGCATACTTCTCAATCGCAGCCGCCGCGCTCCTCCATGTAGCCTTCCAGCTCGTACTCTTCTCTCCACCCCGAGTGCGATCTTGTCGTAATCTTCTTGTCTCTCGTCCGCCAGAATCCGCGTCTTCGCCCGGCAACCGTGCGTAGTCGAATTGCGGCTGGAGTTCTTTTTCTCGTCTACACTCTTCGGTCCGCCGCCCCTCTTCTTCGCCATCTCGCCCGAGTATTCGCCTGCATGCCCGGCCCGAGTTCGTTTGGCAAAACGGATTTCTAAATTTCTGCCCTCTTGCTATACTGCGATTTGATGTCCGAAACTGTTCGCCATCTTCATCATCACCATCGGTCGATGGTTTAGCCGGCGAGCCTGCGTTTCAAACCGTACAAAGTAGATTTGCAAAACGGCCCGCCACTTCGGCGGGCTTTTTCCTTATTACGATGAGCGAAATTCTCGATTTCGATAAACAGGGCGGCCTCATTACGGCCGTCGTCCAGGATGTGAATACGCGCCGGGTGCTCATGGTGGGCTACATGAACCAAGCCGCGTTTGAAAAGACTCTCGCAACCGGCCACGTCACTTTCTTCAGCCGCTCCCGCCAGAAGCTCTGGACAAAAGGTGAGAGTTCGGGCCATTTTTTGAATCTGAAATCCATCGCGACCGATTGCGACGGCGACGCACTGCTGGTGGAAGCCGAACCGGTAGGCCCCGGCGTCTGCCATGCCGGTTTTGAAAGCTGCTTTTACCGCACGCTGCAAGGGCAGGATTGGGTGCAAACTGAAGAGAAAGTGTACGACCCCGAAGCAGTATACAACCTTTCTAAACAGAGCCGCGACCGCGGCGTGCAAAGCACGCCTGCTTTAGCACCTGAGGGAGCGGGGGTTCGGTGAAACTCAAGTTCGGCATCCCGAAGGGCAGCCTCGAAAACGCCACTATCGACCTGTTTCGTCGTGCCGGCTTCAACATCACAACTAGCAGCCGCAGCTATTTCCCAGCCATCGATGATCCCGAGATCGAGTGCATGCTGATCCGAGCCCAGGAGATGGCTCGCTACGTCGAAGATGGCGTGCTCGATGCCGGCCTGACGGGCCGCGATTGGGTCTCGGAGAACGAAGCGAATGTCGAGACCGTCGCCGATCTTATTTATGCCAAGCAGAGCTTCGGCAAAGTGCGGTGGGTACTCGCCGCCCCCGAATCTTCGCCGTTCCGCAGTGTGCAGGATCTCCAGGGCAAGATCATTGCAACCGAACTCGTCAACACTACCGAGCGCTATCTCGCCGCCAGAAACGTACGTGCCAAAGTCGAGTTCAGTTGGGGCGCAACTGAGGTAAAACCTCCCGAACTCGCCGACGCGATCGTCGAAGTCACCGAAACCGGTTCCTCGCTGCGCGCCAATAAGCTTCGCATTCTGGACACCGTGCTCGAGTCCAACACGCAATTGATCGCCAATATAGACGCCTGGGCGAACGCTGGTAAGCGCCGCAAGTTGGAAGACATGAAACTGCTGCTTGAAGGCGCCATGAACGCGCTCGGCAAGGTCGGATTAATGCTGAATGTCCGAAAGGAACGCCTTTCTTCCGTCTTGCAGGTGTTGCCCGCTTTAAAAAACCCGACCGTCTCTCAGTTAAGTGACGACGCCTGGGTTGCGGTGAACACGATTCTGGATGAAGCCACCGTGCGCGACATCATCCCGCGGCTCAAAGAAGCCGGCGCACAAGGCATCGTCGAATATCCCCTCAACAAGATCGTGATGTAGAAGGATGATAAAGATCTTCCATGGCGCGCCCACTGTCAAACCGAGTCGCGACTTACTGAGCCGCGACCGTGAGGGAGCGGTTCTCTCAATCATCAATTCCATCCGCCACGAGGGCGATTCCGCTCTCCTCCGCTACGCATGCGAACTGGACGGCCTGGGCGATCAGCCTCTCCGTGTTTCCGAAGATGAACTCGCGAAGGCCGCTTCTGCACTTTGCCCCGAAGTGCGCCGCGCCGTCGAAACAGCTATTTGCAACATCCGCCAGTTTGCCAAAGAGCAGCTCCCGCGCGAACGGTTCGAAGAATTTGCTCCCGGCCGCAAACTTGGATGGATCGTCCGCCCACTGGATGCTGTCGGTTGTTATGTCCCTTCCGGCCGCTATCCGCTTCCTTCGACATTGCTCATGACGGCCGTGCTTGCGCAGACTGCCGGCGTGCCGCGCATCTGTGTCACTTCACCCCGGCCATCTCGCGAAATTTTGGCTTGCGCTCATATGCTCGGCATCCGTGAGGTGTACCGTGTTGGTGGCGCACAGGCGATCGCCGCCCTGGCGTTCGGTACCGAAACCATTCCGCGTGTGGATCGCATCGTCGGTCCCGGAAATGCCTATGTCGCGGCCGCAAAGAAACTCCTAGCCGGTGAAGTCGGCATCGATTTCATCGCGGGTCCTACCGAAATCCTGATTCTGGCTGCCGGCGGTGATCCAAAGATCATCGCCGCTGACATGCTCGCGCAGGCCGAGCACGATCCCGCCGCCCGCGCCATGTTCATCACCACATCGCCGGAGCTAGCGAACGCCGTTTCCGCCGAGATCGAGCGCCAGCTTGAAAATCTGCCGACTGCGGAAATCGCACGCCAGTCTATCGATGGCAGCAGTTTTATCATCGTGACCCCCGATATGAACACAGCCGTCGAAATTTCGAACGAGATCGCACCCGAACACTTGAGCCTGCACGATGCTGGGCTGCTTCCCAAAATCAGAAACGCGGGCACGGTCTTTCTCGGTTCAAACTCGCCTGAGTCGGCGGGCGATTATGCCGCCGGCCCGAGTCATGTTTTGCCGACAAACGGTGTAGCGCGATTGCGTGGCGGTCTCTCCGCAACCGACTTTGTAAAGGTGATTGCCATTCAGCAACTCTCGCCGTATGCTTTGCGTGAACTCGCGCCGGCGATTACAACCCTTGCCCGAGCAGAAGGTCTGGAGGCGCACGCCCGCGCCGTGGAGGTTCGTTCTGTCAACTAAGCCGGTCATTGAAACGGAATCGGAGGCGCAACCCAAGGCTCCCACTCCGCGCGAAGCCGTGCTCCGCATGGCTCCCTATCATCCGCCAACCGGCGGACGCCGCAACAAATTACGCCTCGATTTCAACGAGAACACCGTCGGCGCTCCTCCGCACGTCCTGGATTTCATCAAGCGTTATCTCACTGCGGCGGATCTCAGTATCTATCCCGAATACGATCACGCGCTCGAAGATTTGTCGCGGCATTTTGGCGTCGGATCGGATCAGCTCACCCTGACGAACGGAACCGACGAAGCGATTCAGCTTCTGATCAACACATATATAGACGACGGCGATGAAGTCCTGGTGCTGCGTCCGTCTTACGCAATGTATCGGTTTTATGCGCAACTCGCCGGAGCGACGGTTCACGAGCTCGATTACCGTGCCGAGACCCTCGCCTTTCCATTCGAAGAATTGCTGGAGCGGATTACGCCGTCTACCCGGGCAGTGCTGCTAAGCAATCCCAACAATCCAACCGGCACCGGTACCGGGGTCAATGAAATCCGGCAGATTCTGAAAAAGGCTGAAAACGCGGTCGTCCTGGTGGATGAAGCGTATTACGAGTTCAGCGGCGTTACCGTTCTTCCCCTTGTTGCTCAATATCCAAATTTATTTGTCAGCCGCACGTTCTCCAAACTTTACGGAATGGCCGCTATGCGCTGCGGATGCCTGTTTTCGCAGTCTGCGAACATGGCCTACGTTCGCAAGGCGCAATCGCCGTACAGCGTGAATGCGCTCGCTGCTATGGCGGCGCGAATTGCGGTCCAGGATCAGACTTTTGTTGAAGAGTACGTTCTCGAGGTTCTTGCCGCCCGCGAGCTGCTCTGTGTTGGCCTGGAACATTTGGATATTCCGTACGTCGAGAGCCAGGCGAATTTTGTTCTGTTCCAGGCCGGCGACCGTGCCATCGAGATCCGCGACAAACTCCGGGAGCGCGGCGTTCTGGTCCGCGACCGCAGTTATGAAATTCCCGGCTCGGTTCGT